>CAZRFB010000433.1:0-1697 GCA_964599185.1 uncultured Rhodobacterales bacterium
GGACAGGCTTCCGGCGGCAGCGCGGCGCCGCTGGCGTCGAGACAGACCTCCGGCTCGGGCGGCGGGGCGGGCTTGAGAAACCATCCAGCCGCCGCGCCGCCGACAAGGCCGATCACGGCCAGCAGCACAGGCAGAAGCAGCTTCATCGCGGTTTACTCCAGCTCAGAACGGCATGACGACATCGAGCACCTGCTGGCCATAGCGCGGCTGTTGCAGGTCAGTGATCTGGCCGCGCCCGCCATAGACGATGCGCGCGTCGGCGATCTTGTCGTAGGTGATCTCGTTGCGGCGGGTCACGTCCTCGGGCCGCACGATGCCGGCCACCTGAAGGTCGCGCAGCTCGAAGTTCACCCGCAGTTCCTGATTGCCCGCGATCACCAGATGGCCGTTGGGCAGCACGTCGGTCACCGTGGCGGCCACGCGCAGGGTGATCTGTTCGTTGCGCGCCACGTCGCCCGCGCCCTTTGAGGTGGACGTGCCGCCGAGATCCACCGCCGGGTCGAGCGTCGCGCCCGCAGGCAGGATCGCGTCGGCGATGTTGGGCAGGCCCAGCAGCGCGCCGACCTTGACGCTTTCATTGCCGGAGCGGCTGCGGGTGGTCTCGTTCGAGATCGTCGCCTCGTCGTCGATCTCGATCACCACGGTCAGGATGTCGCCCACCGTGCGCGCGCGCCGGTCGCCGAACAGCGACGTGGGGCCGGAGCGCCACAGCGAGGCGACCGCGTAATCCTCGGGCGGCGGCGCGGGGATCGGCCGCGACAGCGCGGCGCGCGTCGGCGACAGCGGCGCGATGGCGGCCTGCGGCGCGCCCGGCGCGGTCATGCTCGGCGGCTTGCCGAGATGGTCGAGCTGGCCGTTGCACGCCGCCGCCAGCGTCAGCGGCGCGATCAGCGCGCAGCGGCGCAGGGGGATCGCCAGACCTTTGCGCATCAGCGCACCTCCACAAGGTTGGGGCCGGTGACAAGGCCGGTGACGGTGGCGCGGCTGTCGAGGTTCATCACCCGCACCCGCTCGCCCACGCCCGCGCGGCCCAGCGCGCGGCCGTCGGTCTGGATGCTGAGGCCGCCGCTTGAAAACATCAGCGTCACCAGTGCGTTGCGTTCCACCACCGCAGGCGGCGCAAGGTCGGCCCCGCGCACCGGCCAGCCGGCGTAGATCGCCACGCGCGCCTCCATCCCCACCGCCTCCGACGGCTGGCTGAGCGCGCCGGGGGTGGCGCCGGGGGTCACGGTCAGGTCTGCGGCGTCGATCACCGCCTTGGCGCGGATCGGGCGCGCGGCGACCACGGTGCGCTCGGCGGAGGCGGTCTGCGCGGGCGCGGGCGAGGCGGCGAGGGGCAGGGCGCCCGCCAGCGCCGCGATCAGGACCAGCGCGCGGATCATCGGACTTGCGTCGTGGCGGCGAGCATCTGGTCCGCCGCCGTGATGACCTTGGCGTTCAGCTCATAGCCGCGCTGCGCCTCGATCAGTTCGGTGATCTCGCGCACCGCATCGACCGAGCTTTCCTCGACGAAGCCCTGCCGGATGATCCCGCGGCTGTCCACGCCCGGCTCGCCCACGTTGGGCGGGCCGGAGGCGCCGGTCTCCTTGAACAGGTTCGAGCCGATCGGCTCCAGCCCCTGCTCGTTGGCGAAGTCGCTGAGCGTGATCGCGCCCAGAAGCTGCGGGTTCACCTGGTTGTCGAACAGGGCGTACACC
>CAZRFB010000434.1:0-9171 GCA_964599185.1 uncultured Rhodobacterales bacterium
TGGCGGAACCGACGCTGCACTTCACGCGCGACGAATACGCCGCGCGCATCGCCGCGACCCGCGCCGCGATGCAGGCGCAGGGGATCGAGCTGCTGCTGTGCTCGGATCCCTCCAACATGGCGTGGCTGACCGGCTATGACGGCTGGTCGTTCTACGTCCACCAGGGCGTCTTGCTGGCGCTGGACGGCGATCCGGTGTGGTTCGGGCGCAGTCAGGACGCCAACGGCGCGCGGCGCACCTGCTTCATGGGCGACGCCGGGATCATCGGCTATCCCGATCACTATGTGCAGGCGCAGGATCGCCACCCGATGGACTATCTCGCCGCGCGCATCGCGGATCGCGGCTGGGGCCGCGCGCGCATCGGCGTGGAGATGGACAACTACTGGTTCTCGGCGCGCGCCTTCGCCAGCCTTCAGGCGCATCTGCCCAACGCGCGGTTCAGCGACGCCACCGGTCTTGTGAACTGGCGGCGCGCGGTGAAGTCGCCGCAGGAGCTGGCCTACATGCGCATCGCCGCCCGACTGGTGGAGAAGATGCACGCGCGCATCGCCGAGGTGATCGAGCCGGGGATGCGCAAGTGCGATCTGGTCGCCGAGATCTACGACGCCGGTCTGCGCCATGACCCCGCCATCGGCGCGGGCGGCGAGTATCCCGCCATCGTGCCGCTGCTGCCCTCAGGGCCCGCCGCCGCCGCGCCGCACCTGACCTGGGACGATGCGCCGATGAAAGCCGGCGAAGGCACGTTCTTCGAGCTTGCGGGCGTGCGCCGCCGCTATCACTGCCCGCTGTCGCGCACGGTGTTTCTCGGCAAGCCGCCGCAGAGCTTCCTCGACGCCGAGGCGGCGGTGCTGGAGGGGCTGGAGGCGGGGCTGGAGGCGGCGAAGGCGGGAAACCGCGCCGAAGACATCGCGAACGCCTTTTTCAGGATCCTGAAGAAGCACGGCGTCGAAAAGGACAACCGCGCGGGGTATCCCATCGGGCTGTCCTATCCGCCCGACTGGGGCGAGCGCACCATGTCGCTGCGACCCGGCGACCGGACCGTGCTGGAAAGCGGCATGACCTTCCATTTCATGACCGGGCTGTGGATGCAGGACTGGGGGTTCGAGATCACCGAGAGCATCGTGATCGGCGAGACCGGGCCGGAATGCCTCACCAACGCGCCGCGCAAGCTGATCGTCAAGGACTGACGCGCCCGGCCAGAGCGGCAGCCCTGACAGGGCCAGTTCTGCCGCTCTGGTCTTGTGATTTTTCGCGCAATCTTTCCGATCCAGGTCTCACGGCGGTCGGATTGCGCTTCAGGCCTCCCGCGCCATGCCGAGATAGGCGCGCGCGGCGTCGCGCGTCTCGAAGATGTGCGGCGCGGCGCCGGACCCGAGCGCGGCGCCCAACTTCATGCGCATGAACGCCGACCCGGCGTAGCGCGAGACGCGGCCATAGAAGCGCGCCTCCAGCGCCGCCACCATCGCGGCGTAGGCGCCCACCACGTCGTCGTCGATCACGGCGCCGTCGTAGTTCACGATCACATCGACCCGGGCGGTCAGCGGCGCGCAGAGCCGCTCCACCGTGTCGGCGATGGCGGCCACGTCGGCGGCGTTGCGGATGCGCAGCTTCTCGAAATTGATGAACAGCGTCCGGTTGTCGGGCGACAGCGCGAAGCGGGCGTCGAAATCGAGGTGCAGCAGGTCCACCTTCAGCCCCATCGGCGCCTCGGCGAAGATCCGCGCATCCATGTGGGTCACGTCGCGGATCAGCGGGCGAAAGCCCATCAGCGCCAGGATGTCGCGCTCGATGTCCACGCCCGGCGCGACCTCGGTCAGCTCCAGCCCGTCCTCGCCCAGCCGCAACACGCAGCGCTCGGTGACATAGAGCACCCGCTGGCGCAGCGCGCGCGCCCGCGCGCCGGAAAAGGTGATCTGCTCGACGCTGGCGCGGAATTTCTGCGCCCGGCCCTCGGTCAGGATCGCGAGGCCGCCGTCGCGCGCCGCGATCTCAAGGCCCCCGGCGGTGAACGTGCCCGCGAACACCAGCGCGCGGGCGGATTGCGAGATGTTGATGAAGCCGCCCGCGCCCGCCAGCTTGGGGCCGAAGCGCGACACGTTCACGTCGCCGCCCGCGTCGGCCTCCGCCATGCCCAGACAGGCGAGGTCCAGCCCGCCGCCGTCGTAGAAGTCGAACTGCTGGTTCTGCGCGATCACCGCGTCGGTGTTCAGCGCGGCGCCGAAATCGAGGCCCGAGGCGGGGCGCCCGCCGATCACGCCCGGCTCGGCGGTCAGCGTCAGGTGGCGCAGCAGCCCCTCCTCGTCGGCCACCGCCGCCACGCCCTCCGGCATGCCGATGCCGAGGTTGACCACGCCGTTCACCGGCAGCTCGAACGCCGCGCGCCGGGCGATGATCTTGCGCGCGTCCAGCGGCAGCGGCGCGGCGGCCCCTTCGGGCGCGCGCATCTCGCCGCTGTAGAACGGCGAATAGGCGGTGCCGTAGGTCTGCGGATGCAGCTCGGGCGGCGCCACCACCACCGCATCCACCAGCGCGCCGGGGATCACCACCGACCGGATCGGCAGGCTGCCGCGCGCCGCGATCCGTTCGACCTGCACGATCACCACGCCGCCGGAGTTCTTCGCCGCCATCGCCTGCGCCAGATTGTCGAGGATCAGCGCCTCGCGCTCCATGGTCACGTTGCCCGCCTCGTCGGCGGTGGTGCCGCGCAGCAGCGCGACGTGGATCGGGAACGCCTTGTAGAACAGCAGCTCGCGCCCGCCCAGGGTGACGCGCTCGACCAGCGCCTCGGTTGTGGCGGCGTTGATCCTGCCGCCGCCAAGGCGCGGATCGACGAAGGTGTCGAGGCCGATGTGCGTCACCGTGCCGGGCTTGCCCGCCGCGATGTCGCGGTAGAGGTGCGAGATCACCCCCTGCGGCAGGTTGTAGGCCTCGATCTCGCCCGCCAGCGCCAGCCGCCCCAGCTTCGGGATCAGCCCCCAGTGGCCGCCGACCACGCGCTTGAGCAGCCCGTCGTGGCCCAGCCGGTTCAGCCCCCGCTCCGCGCCATCGCCCTGACCGGCGGCGAACAGCAGCGTCAGGCCGCGCGGCGCGGCGGTCTCGACAAACCGGCGCGACACCGCCTCCAGCAGCGCCTCGGGCACGCCGTCGCCCACGAAGCCCGAGGTGGTGATCGTGTCGCCGTCGCGCACCAGCCGCGCGGCGTCGTCGGCGCTGACGATCTTGCTTTCGGCGATGCGTCTCATCGGCCGATCCTCACAGCGTGCCCAGCACGATCACGACGACGGTCGCCAGCACCGGGATCAGCACCGCGACGATGAAGATGTCGAGGTAGGATTGCTTGTGCGTCAGCCCGCAGATCGCCAGCAGCGTGATCACCGCGCCGTTGTGCGGCAGCGCGTCGAAGCCCCCCGAGGACAGCGCCGCCACCCGGTGCATCAGTTCGGGGTCGATGTCGTTGAGCCGCGCCATCTCCATGAACTGCGCGCCCAGCGTCTGCAGCGCGATCGACATCCCGCCCGAGGCCGAGCCGGTGATGCCCGCCAGCACGTTGGTCGCCACCGCCACCGAGATCACCGGGTTGTTCGGCGCGATGTTGAGCACCGCGTCGCGCACCACGGCGAAGGCGGGCAGCGAGGCGATGGTGGCGCCATAGCCGACCTCGGAGGCGGTGTTGAACACCGGCAGCAGCGCGCCCATGGTGCCCTTGTTCACCGAGGTCTGCAAATCCTTGAACGCGTTGCGGTGCAGCGCGATCAGCAGCAGGATCGAGAACACCAGCGCCGCGATGATCGCCCAGATGCCGCGCACCGCGTTGACGGTGGTGGCGCCATACTGCGGCTCCGCCAGAAAATCGGTGTCGAGCATCGGGATCACGACATAGGTGAACAGCGCGTTCAGCGCGATGACCATGACCGCCGGAGCGACGGCGACCAGGATGCCGGGGGTCGGCAGATCGTCGCCGTCCTGCCCTTCCACCGCCTCATGCTCGCCAAAACCCTCGCCGCGGCGTTTGCCTGCGGCGGCGCGGGCGTTGAGCCACAGCACGCCGCCGCCGAACATGATCACGCCCGCCACGATCCCCAGCAGCGGCGCCGCGAACGGATCGGTGCCGAAAAACGGCATCGGGATCGCGTTCTGGATCGCGGGCGTGCCGGGCAGGGCGGTCATGGTGAAGGTGAACGAGCCGAGCGCGATGGTGGCCGGAACCAGCCGCTTGGGCACGTCGGCGCGACGAAACAGCGCGTCGGCGATGGGATAGACCGCGAAGGCCACCACGAACAGCGACACGCCGCCATAGGTGAGCACGCCGCAGCTCAGCACGATCGCGACAATCGCCTGACCCGCGCCCAGACGGGCGACAATCCACTCCGCGATGGCGCGCGCCGAGCCGCTGTCGGCCATCAGCTTGCCGAAGATCGCACCCAGCAGAAACAGCGGAAAATACTGGATGATGTATTTGCCGAGCGCCTGCATGAACACTTGCGTGTAGGTGCCCATGATCGGCAGGCCGCCGCTCATCAAAACCGCCAGCAGCGACAGCATCGGCGCCAGGATCAGCACGTTGATCCCGCGATAGGCGAGATACATCAACAAAACCAGAGACAGAATGATGCCGGCCAGTCCCAAGACGCGCCCTCCCGAGGCTTGTTCAGATTGGTCGTCTGACGCTCAGGCTGCGCTATCCGGCCTCCGCGCGCAAGGCCGCCGACGCGTCATCGGGGCTGCGGCGTCGGGACCCGCGGGGCGCGGGACGGGTGACGGGGGACGGGTGACGGGGGCGCGGCCAAGGCCTCAAGGCATGGCGGTCTCAGGTGATCGCCGTCTCAGGCGGCGACGGGGCGCCCGGCCTGATCGACCACGAAATCCGTGACGATCGCGCCGATCCACATGCTCAAGAGCGCCAGCCATGCGGTCGCCACGAAGATCGAGCCGCCGGTCACCCCCGCCCCGATGGCGCAGCCGCCCGCCAGCATCGCGCCGAACCCCATCAGCGCCGCCCCCAGCATCGCGCGGCGCATGGCGCCCGCGCCGTCGAAGCCCTGAAACTTCAGCTCCCGCGCCGCCGCCGCCGCCAGAAACGCGCCCAGAAACACGCCGGGCACAAGCCCTACGTCGAAATCCAGTTTCGGGTCGGGCGTCAGAAAAAACATCAGCGTATCGGCGGACGGACCGGAGAACATGGCCGAGGTGACCGTCACCGGATCGAAGGCGACCCGCGACAGCGTGAAGGTCAGCACCCAGCCCAGCGCCACGGCGAAGCCGACGCCGGAGGCGAACACCAGCGTCGCCGCCGACACGGCGGCGCGCCGCGCCACCGCCAGCGCGACAAGCGCGATCCCTGCGCCGATGGCCAGCCCGCCGCCCTCCGGCAGGGCGAGCGCCTGCAACAGATCGACGTTGCGCCCCGCCGGCGTGACCCAGATCTGCGCCAGCGCCGAGCGCAGCGGCGCCAGCCAGCCGTGCAGGCTCATCTGCGCGACCACCGCGAAGATCAGCCCGGAGACCACCGAGCGCAGGTTGCCGGTCGCCGCCAGCACCAGCAGCCGCCCCGAGCAGCCGCGCGCCAGAACCATGCCGACGCCGAACAGCAGGCCGCCGATCACGGCGCCCGACCACGACCCTGTGACCGCCATCATCCGCGCCTCGTCGGGGTCGAACAGGCCCAGCATCCGCGCCGCCTGCACCCAGACCATCGCGGTCGAGAACGTCAGCAGCCACACCGCCACCTTGGGGCCAAGCTGGCCGCGCGCGAACTCCACCGTCGCCGCGCGCAGGCAGAACGACGACCGCTGCGCCGCGACGCCGAAAACCACGCCGGTCAGCAGGCCCAGCAGCGCCGCGACCGGCGCCTCGCCTATCTGGTCAAGAAGCGGTTCAAGCACCATGTGCGCTCTCCTCCAGCCCTGACATGCGCCGCGCGGCGGCGGGCGTCATTGATCTGCGTCAATTCGCGCCTGCGCGGCGGCGGATGCGGCGCGGCGGCGCGCTGGCCGGGGGGCCTGTCTCAGCCCCGCCGATAGATCGCCGCCAGCCGCGCGACCGCCGCTTCGGGCGTCATCTCCTCGCTCGCGCCGCTGCGGCGGCTGGTCAGCTCCACCACGCCCGTCTTGAGGCCGCGCGGGCCGACCGTCAGCCGCCACGGCAGGCCGATCAGGTCCATGGTGGCGAACTTGGCGCCCGCGCGCTCGTCGCGGTCGTCGTAGAGCGGCTCCAGCCCGGCGGCGGTCAGAGCGGCGTAGAGGCTTTCGCAGGCGGCGTCGGCGGCGGCGTCGCCTTGCTTGAGGTTGACGATCCCGGCGTGGAATGGCGTCAGCGCCTCGGGCCAGATGATGCCCTTGTCGTCGTGGTTGGCCTCGATGGTCGCGCCGACCAGCCGCGAGACGCCGATGCCGTAGCTGCCCATCTCGACCGGAACCGTCGCGCCCTCCGCCGTCACGACGTTTGCGCCCAGCGGCGCGGAGTACTTGGTGCCGAAATAGAAGATATGGCCGATCTCGATGCCGCGCCGGGTCTCGCGCCGCTCCGGCGGCACCTGCGCCTCGAACAGGGCGGCGTCGTGGGTCTCGTCGGTGCGGGCGTAGGGCGCGGTCCACTGTTCGACGAGGGCTTGCAGGCCCGCGCGGTCGTCCCAGTCGATCACGCGGTCGCCGAGCGCAAGGTCGATGGCGGCGCGGTCGAGAAACACCTCCGACTCGCCGGTGTCGGCGAGGATCAGGAATTCGTGGGAATGGTCGCCGCCGATCGGGCCGGTGTCGGCCTTCATCGGCACCGCCTTCAGCCCCATCCGCTCAAAGGTGCGGATATAGGCGACCATGTGCTTGTTGTAGCTGTGGATCGCGCCGGCGCGGTCGATGTCGAAGCTGTAGCCGTCCTTCATCAGGAACTCGCGCCCGCGCATCACGCCGAAGCGCGGCCGCAGCTCGTCGCGGAACTTCCACTGGATATGATAGAGGATGCGCGGCAGTTCGCGATAGCTGCTGACGGCGGCGCGGAAGATGTCGGTGATCAGCTCCTCGTTGGTCGGCCCGTAGAGCATCTCGCGCTCGTGCCGGTCCCTGATGCGCAGCATCTCCGCGCCGTAATCGTCGTAGCGCCCGCTCTCGCGCCACAGGTCGGCGGACTGGATGGTGGGCATCAGCATCGCGTTGGCGCCCATCGCCTGCTGCTCCTGATGCACGATGTCCTCGATGCGCCTGAGCACCTTGAAGCCCAGCGGCAGCCAGGAATAGATCCCCGACGACGCCTGCCGCACCATGCCCGCGCGCAGCATCAGGCGGTGCGAGGCGATCTGCGCCTCGGCCGGGGTCTCTTTCAGCACCGGCAGAAAATAGCGGGTCAGGCGCATCGGGGTCTCCTCTGGCGGCGCAGGCGTGTCGCGAGGCTGTCTAGGCGAAGCCGCGAGAGGCCGCAACGGGGCGGCGGCGTTCACAGGGCGGCGGAAAATGCGGCAAACCTGTTCAGAAAAGCGTCATGTTGAGGAAGATACGGCTCGACACGCATGGCGGAATCGCGTTAATGACCATTGACAAGAACAAGCCTGAGTTTAGGGAGGAGCGGCCCGCCAGTGTGCGGGCCGTTACTTTTTGGGGCGCCGCTCACCCCGCCAGCCGCGCCGACAGCGACAGCGCGTCGGCCAGCGCCCCCAGACGGCGCGACACCATCTCGCCCGACAACGGCTCAAGGCTCGGCCCCATCGTCAGGGTCAGCGTGTCCTCGTCCGCCTCCAGCCGCGCCTGCGCCAGCGCGCCGGGGGTCGAGGCGGAGATCATCGCTCCCAGCCGCATCGCGCGGCCCAGCGCCTTCGCCCGCCCCGCTGAGGACGCCTCCAGCAGCGCCAGCGTGGCGTCGGCGTCAAGGCTGCGCTTGCCTGCGCCGTAGCGGTGCATCATCGCCAGCCCGATGAACACGCGGCCCGGATGATCGACGCCCGCAAGGTTGCCGCGGGTCATGGTCTCGAAACAGCTCACCGGGCGATAGTCGGGATGCGCGCGCCAGTTCACGTCGTTGAGCAGACAGGCGGCGTGCGCCAGCCGCCGCTCCGCCTCCGGCCAGTGCGCGGTGATCGGCTCAAGCCAGGCCGACAGCTCGTCGCCGAAGCCGGGAAAGCGCGCCTGTCCCCGCTCCAGCGCGGCGCAGGCTTCCAGCAGCGGGTCGCTGCGGCGCAACGCCTCTGGCAGGCGCTCGAAATACAGCCCCTCGCGCAACCCGAAGGCCGAGACCGACAGCGCGGCGGGGCGCAGCCGCGCGATCAGCCGCCCCAGCACCCGCGCCGCCAGCGGCGCCAGCGCGGCCCGCCCGGCGGAGATGTCGGCCAGCGCGCGCAGCGCATCGGGCGTCTGCGCGGCGATCCAGCCGCAGGTCTCGACGGCTTCCGCTGCGTCGAGGCGATAGCCCTGCAACACCTGCAACGGATGATTGCTGCGCGCCATCTGCACCTTGGCGACGCTGCGCCATGAGCCGCCGACCACATACAGCGTGCGCCCGGCCAGATCGATCACCGCCGCCGCGCGGTCCAGCTCCGCCTCGATGCGCCGGTCGAGCGCGGCGCCCTCCAGCCCCGCCAGCCGCTGCGGCCCCAGCGCCAGCGTCAGCCGCGCGCCGACCGCGCCGCCCGCAAGCTGCGCCAGCTCCATCGAGGCCCCGCCCATGTCCGCCGCCGCGCCCTCGGCGCCCGGCTCGCCCAGCAGCACGCCCAGCGCCGACAGCCGCGCCTCCTCGTCGCCGGAGATCACCCGCAGGCGCAGGCCAGTCGCCTGCTCAACCGCGTCGCGAAAGGCCGGGCCGTCCTCGGCCTCGCGCACCGCCGCCGTCGCCACCGCGTCCAGCGCCGAGACGTTCATCAGCCGCGCCAGCTCCGCAAAGCGGCGCAGCGTGGCCAGCGCCAGCGCGCAGCCGGTCTCATCGAGACGCCCGGTGCGCGCGATCGCGGCGCCGAGGCCGCAAGCCATCTTTTCGTTGAAGAAATACGACGGCGCCCGCGCCGCGCCGTCGAACACCACCAGCCGCACCGAGTTCGAGCCGACGTCGATCACCGCCACCCGCCCCGTCGCGGCGCCAAGCCGCGCGAACGAGGGTTGCGATTTCTCGAAGAAACTGGCCTGACCGCCCACGCCGCCCTCCCCCGCCTGTTCGGGGCGCAGGATGCACGCGCGCCGCGCCGGGTCAATCGCG
>CAZRFB010000435.1:0-4152 GCA_964599185.1 uncultured Rhodobacterales bacterium
CGTTCAAGGGCGTCGAGGCGGTCGGCGGGGCGGAAGGCGTGGCGGCGCGCCCGATCCCCGAGGACTGGCTGCGCAAGCTGGCGGAAAAGCACCTCACCGAGGAGGAAAAGCGCCTCGTCGAGAGCCTCGGCGGCTGGGACAAGCTGATGGAGACGCTGCGCCAGCGTCTCGCCGAACAGCAGGGCCGCCACCAGGCCGGCTCGAAGTGGATCGGCACGGCGGGAACCTCGCCCTTCGGCGCCTACGGCTACAACCCCGAGGGCGTGCGCATCGGCCAGGACGGCTCGCGCCACCGCCGCGCGGTCAAGGTGTGGGACCGGCGCGACTACCGCGACCTCGACGACGGGGTGGAGATCAACACCCGCTCGATCAAGATTGCGCTCAGGCGACTGCGCCGCTGGGCGCGCGAGGGCGCGCATCACGAGCTTGACCTCGACGGCACCATCCGCGCCAGCGCCGAACACGGCTATATCGACGTGAAAACCCGGCCTGAGCGGCGCAACGCGGTGAAGGTGCTGCTGTTTCTCGATGTCGGCGGCTCGATGGACGACCATGTCGAGACGGTGGAGCAGCTGTTCTCCGCCGCCCGCGCCGAGTTCCGCCATCTTGAGCACTTCTATTTCCACAACTGTCTCTATGAGGGGGTCTGGCGCGCCAACCCGCGCCGCGCGGCGCCGGTGGCGACGCTCGACCTGCTGCGCACCTATGGCGCGGACTGGCGCTGCGTGATCGTCGGCGACGCGTCGATGAGCCCTTACGAGATCGCGCAGCCCGGCGGCGCGGTGGAGCACTGGAACGCCGAGGCCGGCGCCGTGTGGCTGGCGCGCGCCTTCGCGCAATGGCCCGCCCACGCCTGGATCAATCCCGTGCCGCAGGCGCACTGGGGCTGGACCCAGTCGATCGCCATGATCCGCCAGCTGGCGGGCGACCGCATGTATCCCATGACGCTGAGCGGGCTGGACGCGGCGATGCGGGCGCTGAGCCGGTAGCGGAACCCGCCCTCACCCCGACCCTCTCCCGCAAGCGGCAGAGGGGGCGCGGCTGCGATGACGGCGCCCCGCAGGACGGCGGCGCGCTGTCGGCGCCGATTTCGCCCCCTCTCCCCGCCGGGGAGAGGGACGGGGTGAGGGGCTGCGCCGCTGCGCAACCTCTCGGAGCATGCGCAACAAACTTCCGCCTTCACCCCGTTCTCACAAACTTTCTTGCGCCGCCATCTTGCTTTCGCACTTGCAACATGGCATCCCTTGGGCGCCAGAGCAGGAGGGGCGAATGTTGGATGCTGAGGCCTTCGGAGATGTCGTGCGCGGCACGATCTGCATCGAGGATCTGTCGGTCGGCATGACGCGGACCTTGCGCAAGGTGATCGAGGACGCCGACCTTGAGATGTTCGCCCGCATCTCGGGCGACCGCAACCCGGTGCATTTCGACGACGACTACGCCCGCGACACCATTTTTGGCGGGCGCATCGCGCACGGGATGCTCACCGCCTCGCTGATCTCCGCGATCATCGGCGAGCAGTTGCCCGGCCATGGCACGATCTATCTCAAGCAAGCGCTCACCTTTCTTGGCCCGGTGCGCCCCGGCGATCTGGTCGAGGCGTCGGTCAGCGTCGCCGAGATCGACTATTCCAAGCGCCGCGTGACGCTGGCCTGCCAGTGCGCGGTGGACGGCAAGCCGGTGCTGAAGGGCGAGGCGCTGGTGCTGGCGCCCTCCGCCAAGTTCGACTGACCGCCGCGCCAACGCCCGCGACGCCTTGAAGCCCCGCCGCGCTTGGGCGATACCAACCGCCTGAGACGGGCGGCTTGACCGCCTTGCATGACCAAAGGGGGCGTGATGCGGATCATCCGCGGCGCAGCGGCGGCGCAGGCGGGGGATCGCGGCGCCTCCGCCGCGATGGGCAATTTCGACGGTGTGCATCGCGGCCATCGCGCGGTGATCGAGCTGGCGCGCGCCGCCCGGCCCGCCGCGCAGCTGGGCGTGGTGACCTTCGCGCCGCATCCCCGCCGCTATTTCGCGCCCGACGCGCCCGCCTTCGAGTTGATGGACTTCGACACCAAGGCGCGGCGGCTTGCGATTCTGGGCGTAGATCTGCTGTTCGCGCTCGACTTCGACGCAACGCTCGCCGCGATGACGCCGCGCGCGTTTTGCGAGGCGATCCTCCACGACGCGCTCGGCCTTTCCCATGTCACCGTCGGCGCCGATTTCTGCTTTGGCGCCAAGCGCGCGGGCGACGGCGCGACGCTGAAGGCGGAGGGCGCGCGGCTGGGCTTTGGCGTGACGCTGGCGACGCTGGTGGCGGATGGCGGGGCGGAGGTCTCCTCCACCGCGATCCGCGCCGCGCTGGCCGACGGCCGCCCGGAGGAGGCCGCGCGGATGCTGGGCCACTGGCACCGCATCGAGGGCGTGGTCGGCCACGGCGACAAGCGCGGGCGCACGCTGGGCTTTCCGACGGCGAACCTCGCGCTGGGCGCGCTCACCCTGCCCCGTTTCGGCGTCTATGCGGTCAGGGTCGATGTGCTCGACGGCCCGCACCGGGGCGGCTATGGCGGCGTCGCCTCGCTGGGGGTGCGGCCGATGTTCGGCGGGAACCGGCCCAATCTTGAGGTTTTCCTGTTCGACTTCTCCGGCGATCTCTATGGCGCGCGGCTGTCGGTGGCGCTGGTCGCCTTCCAGCGCCCGGAGGCGCGGTTCGACAGCGTCGCCGCCTTCGTGGCGCAGATGGACGCCGACGCCGCCGAGGCGCGCGCGCGCCTCGCCGCGCTGGTCTGAGCGGCGGCGGTGCGCGCGCTCGTCTTCAACCTGACGTTCTACGCCTTCACCTTCTGCGTGGCGCTGGTCTGCTGGGTCTGCGCGCTGCTGGGCAGGCCCGGCGCGGTGCGCGCCACGCTGGGCTGGTGGGGTCGGCGGGTGCGCGCGATGGTGGAGACCGTCCTCGGCGCCCGCGTGCTGGTGCTGGGCGCGCAGCGCCTGCCGCCGGGCGGACCGCAGCTGATCGTCTCCAAGCACCAGTCCGAACTCGACGCCATCCTGTTCTTCGCGCTTTTTCCGAACATGGGCGCGGTGGTGATGCAGGAGCTTGAGAAATACCCGTTCGTCGGGCGGATTCTGGCCAGTCTCGACATGATCCCAGTGTCGGTGGACAACGGCCCGCAGGGGCGCACGGCGGCGGTGGTGAGCGGCGCCGCGCGGGTCCTGGCGCAGGGCCGCCCGGTGCTGATCTACCCCGAAGGCACGCTGATGAGCCTCGGCGCGAAGGAGCGCTATCGCACCGGCGCCGCGCGCATCTACGCCGCCTCCAGCGCCGTGGTCACGCCGGTCGCCCTGTCGCTGGGCGCGATCTGGCCGCGGCGCGAGTGGCGCAAGCGGACCGGGCGCGCCGGGGCGCTGGAGTTTCTCGATCCTATCGCGCCTGGGCTTGACGAGGCGGCGTTCATGGCGACGCTTGAAGGCCGCATCGAGACCGCCACCATGGCGCTGATCCGCCAGCACGCAGGCGCCGACGATCTGGCCGTCGCCGAGGACCGTTTTGCGCGCGGCGCCGCCAACGAGGACTGAGATGGACAGACCGCCCAACCAGTTCGCCCTGCTGGCCACGCGCCGCTTCCTGCCCGCGTTTCTGGTGCAGTTTCTCGGCGCCTTCAACGACCAGACCTATCAGAAGGCGTTCGTGGCGCTGCTGACCTTCCGGTTGTCGGCCGAGCTTGAGATGCCGCTTGAGCTGCTGGGCGTGATCGCGGCGGGGCTGTTCATCCTGCCGTTCGTGATCGTCACGCCGACGGCCGGCCAGATCGCCGACCGGATCGACAAGGCGCGCATGATGCGCTGGGTCAAGTTCTGGGAGATCGTGGTGATGGGCCTCGCGGTGGCGGGGTTCTATACGCAAAGCGTCTGGTTTCTGTATTTCGTGCTGTTCCTGATGGGCGCGCAATCGGCGATGTTCGCGCCGATCAAGTATTCGGTGCTGCCGCAATACCTGTCGCGCGCCGAGCTTGTCGGCGGCAACGGGCTGGTGCAGGCGGCGACGTTTCTCGCCATCATCTTCGGCGCCATCGCGGGCAACGAGCTGATCCTCACCGATAACGGCGTGACGGTGGTCTCGGTGGTGGTGGTCGGCGTGGCGGTGCTTGGCTTCATCGCGTCGCTGTTCACGCC
>CAZRFB010000436.1:0-1745 GCA_964599185.1 uncultured Rhodobacterales bacterium
TGCCGGCGCATCCGCAACGGCGCCGCCGAGGCGGAGGTCTGCCCGGCGCTGTGGCGCGCCGGGCATCTGGCGGTCATCGACGGCGCGCTGGCGCTGGCCCCGGTCTGACCCGGCGCCTGAGCGTCTTCAGACGGCGCCGCCCGACGCCAGCCCCTCGATGAAGAACCGCGCCATCTCGGCCGACGCATCGGGGCCCGCTGGGTCGGTGTAGGAGCCGCTCGGGTGGCCGCCGGACCAGGCGTGTCCGGCGCCCTCGATCAGCCACGCCTCCGCGTGCGGCGCGGCGCCGGGGCGGGCGCGGACGGTGCGCGTCCAGGCGCGTCCGCCGGGCGCGCGGCCGGTCTCGCGCCGCGCGGGCGCGTCGTCGCCGGGAAAGGCGGCGGCGATGATCCGCCCGGCGTTCGACGGGTGCACGGTATGGTCGGCGGCGCCGTGGAACACGATGGTGCGCACCCTCGCGACCGTCGCCGGTCGCGCATCCCTGGGGTCGCCGCGCATGGCGGCGAACGCCGACATCACGTCGTCGGCGGCACCGTAGGGCAGACCGGAGTGCACGCCCACGGCGGCGAACAGCTCCGGATAGGTCTCGCCCATCACCACCGCCATCGCGCCGCCTGCCGACAGGCCTGCGACCAGCGCGGCGCCCGGCGCGATGGAGAACTCGGCGCTGACCGCCTGCACGATGCCGGCGAGGATCGCCGGCTCGCCCGCGCCGCGCCGCTGATCGGCGGGGTTGAACCAGTTCCAGCACGACTGGGCGTTGTGCGCCCCGGTCTGGGCGGGATAGGCGACCGCCAGCCCGTGCGCCTCCGCCGCCGCGTTCATCGCGGCGCCGCGCGCGAAATCGTCGGGGTTCTGCGTGCAGCCGTGCAGCATCAGCACCAGACCGCGCGGACGCAGGGGCGCCGAAGCCGGGATGTAGAGCTTGTAGGCGCGGCCCCCCGCCGCGCAAGCGAAGCTGCGCGCCTCGAACCGCGCGCCTTCGGGTAGCGACGGCGGCGGGGCGAGGGTCTGCGCGGGGATGGACATGCCGGGCAGCGTAGCGCCGGAAAGGTTAAGGCCGGATAAGCCGAACTGCGCCAGCCCGCCGGGCAGGCTCGGCGCCGCGCCGTCGCGCAGGGCCTTCACCACCGCGCCCAGCGGCAGGCGCAGACGATCCCTGGAGGGCAAGCCGTGCGCCGAGGGTTGCGGCGCGGCGCTGTCGTCAAGGTCCCCGACGATCTCGGCGTCGGGGTCGATCAGGCGCCGCTCGGGTCGGCGCGACGGCGCGCGCGTCGGACCGGAGTCCGCGCCGTCGTCGGGCGCGGCCATCAGGCCGGCCGCCGCCAGCGCCGCCTGAATGATCCGCGTGGCCTCGGCGGGATCGCCGCCATGGGTGGCGCGCATGGCGTGGCGCATGGCGTGGGTGAAGGGAAGGGTCATGGGGTTTCCTTGCGTGGCGCACGGCGCCGTTGGGGCCGTCAGACGCTATGTAGCATCTGAATGGATGGTATATGGATGTTTTATCGCTCTATGCAAGAACCTGTCGCGCGCATATCCGCGCCAGCGCGGCGCCACGCCGACCGATTGTCCGGAACCCGAACGGTCGCGCGGCGTTCCTTCATCACGATCCTCGGAACGCACACCGGCGCGCTGCGGACTTCGAACCCTCTCTCAGGAGACCAGGCCATGAAGAAGCTATTCGGAACGACCGCGCTTGCGATGATCCTCGCCGGCGCCGCGCTCGCGCAGACGGCGACGACGCC
>CAZRFB010000437.1:0-3281 GCA_964599185.1 uncultured Rhodobacterales bacterium
CGGTCGGCGGCGTGTTCGGGGGCGCCCGCCAGCCCGATCTCGGCGTCGTCGAGATAGCAGGCGGGGTCTTCCGCCCAGGGGTCGCCGGTCAGTTGCAGCGCGCGGATGCGGGTGTTGCCGCCGCACACCGCCTTGTGCGCGCAAGCGCCGCAGCGCCCTTTCAGCGGGCGGGGGCGGGTGCGCAGCGTGGCGAGAATCGGGTCGTCGCCGGTCCATATCTCGGAGAACGGGCGGTCCTTGACCGATCCGACCGCGTAATCCGACCAGTAGGTGTCGGGATGCACCACGCCTTGCGTGTCGATGTTGGCCACGCCAAGCCCGGAGGAATTGCCGCCCCAGGCCTCCAGATGCGCCCGCAGATGCGCCACCGCCTCGGCGGGAAACCGCGCGGCGGCCCAGTTCAGCAGCCACACCGCGTCGGCGTCGTTGTTGCCGGTGACGATCTCCAGCGAACGGCCCGCCTGCACCGCCGCCCAGGCGCGGGCGATCAGGAAATCCATCGCGTCGCGCGTCATCGACCAGTCGGCGTCCTCTCCCCGGTGCTTGTCGCCGCGCCCGGCATAGACGAGGTGCGAGAGATAGAACTTGTCCACGCCCTCCGCCTCGGCGAGATCGAGCAGCTTCGGCAATTCGTCGCGGTTGTCTGCGGTCAGGGTGAAGCGCAGGCCCACCTTGACGCCGCGCTTCACACAGGCCCGCACCCCCGCCAGCGCGCCCTGATAGGCGCCCGCCTGTCCCCGGAACCAGTCGTTCACCGCGCCGACGCCGTCGAGGCTGATGCCGACATAGTCGAAGCCGACCTCGGCCACCTTGTCCGCCGTCTCGCCGACGATCGGCATCCCGTTCGAGGACAGCGCGGTGTAGAGCCCATGCCGTTTCGCGCGCCGCGCGAGATCCAGACAGTCGCGCCGCGCCATCGGCTCGCCGCCCGACAGGATCAGCGCGGGGATGCGGAAGGCGGCCAGATCGTCCACCACCGCCAGCGCCGCCTCGGCGCTCAGCTCGCCGGGGAACGCGACGTCCGCCGCCGTGGCGTAGCAATGGCGGCACTTGAGGTTGCAGCGCCGGGTGATGTTCCAGATCACCACCGGACGCGGCGCCGCGCCGCGCCGCCGCACCGGGGTCGGCGTCACAAGCTGATGCAGATAATGGGTGAGGCGAAACATCGCTCAGGCCTTTCCGACCAGCCGCAGGCCGGTCTTTTTCAGGATGCGGGTGGAGTAGAGAATGTCCGACGCGCGGCAGGCGGCGCCCAGCAAGGCGGCGATCTCGGCGCGCTTGGCCTCGACCTCGGCGCGGTCGGTCCCGTGGACCATGGCGAACAGCGTGTAGGGCCAGTCGGGCAGCGCGCGGGGGCGGCGATAGCTGTGGCTGACGAACGGCAGGGCGCCGACCAGCGGCCCCAGCCGCGCGATCTCCGCGTCGTCCACATCCCACACCGTCATGCCGTTGGCGACCAGCCCCAGCGCGTAATGATTGGGCGCCGCGGCGATGCGGCGGATCGCGCCGCGCGCCTGCATCGCCGCCATGCGGTCGATCACTTCCGTCTCGCTCAGCGAGAGGCGCGCGGCGATCTCGGCGAACGGCGCCGGCGTCAGCGGCAGGCCGCCCTGCGTCGCGGCCACGATGGCGCGGTCGGTCGCATCCAGCCTCATGCCGCCACCCGAAAGCCGATGAAATATTCCTCAAGCTTGGGGAACCGGAACACCCGCAGCCCGGTGTCGGCCTCGATGGCGTCGGCGGTCTGCGCAATCCCCTCCGGCGCCTCGGTCGCCAGAACGAACCACATGTTCAGCCGGTGGGCGCGTTCGTAGTTGTGCGCCACTTCCGGGCGCGCGTTGACCTGCGCCGCCACGGCGTCGAACCGGTCCGGCGGAACCGCCATGGCGCACAGGCAGAACGCGCCGCCCATCGCGGCGGCGTCGTAGAACGGGCCGAAGCGCGTCAGCGCGCCTGTCGCCAGCAGCCGCCCTATCCGCGCCAGCAGATCCGCCACGCTCAGGCCCAGCGCCTCGGCCAGCGGCGCGTAGGGGTGGGGGATCAGCGCCACGCCGTCCTGCAGCGCGTTGATCAGCGCGCGGTCGGTGGCGTCCAGATCGGGGCGCGGCCTCATGCGGCGGTCCTCTCGTGCACCAACGCGCCGCGCTGCTTGAAGCAGCGCAGCGAGAACAATATGCGGCGCGGCGTTGTCTCAAGCCCCGCGCGCGCCTCGGCGCGCGCCAGCACCGCCAGCGCCGCGTCGCGCCGTGTGGCGTGGATCATGCAAAACAGCGGATAGGGCCAGCGCGCGGCGTCGGCGCGGCGGCGATAGCACAGCGTCACCCCCGGTTCGGCGGCGAGCAGCGCGCCCATGCGGTCCACTTCCGCCTCCGGCGCGGCGAAGCACACCATGGCGTTCGCCCGCCAGCCCAGCGCGCGATGGCGCACGATCACCCCCACGCGCGACAACAGACCGTCGGCTGACAGCGCGGCGATGCGCGCGATCACCGCCGCCTCGGACGCGCCCAGAGCGTCGGCCAGCGCCGCGAACGGACGCGGCGTCAGCGCCAGCCCGTCGCACAGCGCCTGCACCAGCGGCGCGTCGCCGGTGCGCATGGGCGCGGGTTCGCGCGCGGGTTCGACGCGATGCTTCTGCGGATCGCCCTCCAGACTGAAGCCGAGGTCGATGTGATAGGCGCGCAGCAAGGGCAGGTCGAGCACCGGCAGATGCGTGCGCGCCGCGATCCGCGCCAGCGTCGCGTCCACATGCGCGCGGTCGGGACCGGTGGCGACGAACCAGAGGTTCACCCGGTCCTCGCGCAGGTAGGAGTGGTTCACCCCCGGCTCGGCGCCGATCTCCGCCGCGACCGCCTCCACGCGGTCCTCGGGCGCCGCGATGGCGGCCAGCGTGCTGGCGCCCGCCGCGTTCGGGCGGCACACCGCGCCGACGCGGCTGACCGCGCCGCTCTCCATCAGCCGCGCCAGCCGCGCCAGAACATCGGCTTCGGTCACGTCGAGCGCGGCGGCGACGGCGTCGAACGGGCGCGGGACCAGCGGCAGAGCGCGCTGGAATTCCTCCAGCAGGCGGCGGTCGGTCGGGTCGAGGCGCTCAAGGGTCATCGCCTCACAACCCCATCCGGTGCGCGCGCGCGGTGAAGAATATCCCCGAGGGCGCGCGCGCCGCGATCTCGGCCAGCTTCTCGAAGGTGGCGGCGTCATAGACGTCCACCCGGTCGGCGTCGCGCACCGACACCCAGACCTCCGCGCCGCGCGGCGTGAACTCCATGTGCAGCACGGCGGGG
>CAZRFB010000438.1:0-13549 GCA_964599185.1 uncultured Rhodobacterales bacterium
CGCGCGCGGCGGCTACAAGCACGCCATGACCCGCGCGCGCCCGGCGCGGGCGCCGCTTTCGGAGCACGCGACCATGACCGACCGCACCTACGGTTTCGACACCCTGCAGGTTCACGCCGGCGCAAGGCCCGACCCGGCCACCGGCGCGCGGCAGACGCCGATCTACCAGAACACCGGCTATGTGTTCCGCGACGCCGCGCACGCCGCCGCGCTGTTCAACCTCCAGGAGCTGGGCTTCATCTATTCGCGCCTGCTCAACCCCACCGTGGCGGTGCTGCAGGAGCGGGTGGCGACGCTGGAGGGCGGCGCGGGGGCCTTCGCCACCGCCTCGGGCCACGCGGCGCAGGTGGCGGCGCTGTTTCCGCTGATGAGCCCCGGCGACAACTTCGTCGCCTCGACGCGGCTCTATGGCGGCTCGGTCAACCAGTTCAACCACGCCTTCAAGCACTTCGGCTGGCAGGTGCGGTTTGTGGATTTCGAGGACCTCGACGCGCTGAAGGCCGCCATCGACGAGCGCACCAGGGCGGTTTACTGCGAAGCGATCACCAACCCCGGCGGCTATATCACCGATCTCGCCGCCGCCGCCGACATCGCCCATGCGGCGGGGCTGCCGCTGATCGTGGACAACACCACCGCCACCCCCTACCTCTGCCGCCCGTTCGAGCATGGCGCCGATCTGATCTGTCACTCGACCACCAAGTATCTGTGCGGCCACGCCACCGCGATGGGCGGCATGGTGGTGGACAAGGGAACCTTCGACTGGTCGGCGTCGGGCAAGTATCCCGCGCTCAGCGAGCCCTCGCCCAGCTATCACGGGCTGAAGTTTCACGAGACCTTCGGCCACCTCGCCTTCACCTTCTACGGCATCGCGATCACCCTGCGCGATCTGGGCATGTGCCAGGCGCCGATGAACGCCTTCGAGACGCTGATCGGCATCGAGACGCTGAGCTTGCGGATGGACCGCCACTGCGCCAACGCGCTCAAGGTCGCGTCGTGGCTGGAGCGTCACCCGGCGGTCAGCTTCGTCAGCTACGCGGGCCTGCCCTCCAGCCCCTGGGCGGCGCGGGCGAAGAAATATTGCCCGAAGGGCGCCAGCGCGATCTTCACCTTCGGGCTGAAGGACGGCTATGACGCGGGCGTGCGGCTGGTGGAGGCGGTGGAGCTGTTCAGCCACCTCGCCAACCTCGGCGACACCCGCTCGCTGATCATCCACCCCGCCTCCACCACCCACCGCCAGCTCACGCCCGAGCAGCAGGCCAAGGCGAACGCGGGGCCGGAGGTGATCCGCCTGTCGATCGGCATCGAGGACGCCGACGACCTGATCGCGGATCTGGAGCAGGCGCTGGCGGCCAGCCGCTCCGTTCCCGCCGTCTGAGGCCGGGAGGGGCTGCGATGCTGCGCGCCTATGCGCAGGCCGAGGGGCGGCTGACGCCGCTGGAGGCCGACGACGCCGCCACGCTGCGCGGCGCGGTGTGGATCGACCTGATGAACCCCACCGCGCTGGAGGAGGGTCTGGTCTCCGCCGCGCTGGACCTTGCGGCGCCGACGCGCGAGGACATGGAGGAGATCGAGATCTCCTCGCGTCTCTATGTCGAGGACGGCGCGGCGTTCATGACCGTCACGCTGCCCGCCGACACCGACCGCGACGCGCCAACCCTGGGCGCGGTCAGCTTCGTGCTGTCGCAGGGGCGGCTGCTGACGGTGCGTCACAGTTCGCCGCGCGCGTTCGAGACCTTTCCGCAGCGCGCCGAGCGGGCGCAGCTTGGCTGCGTGGACGGCGACGCGACGCTGCTGGCGCTGCTGGAGGCGGTGATCGACCGGCTGGCCGACATCCTGGAGCGGGTGGGACGCGACATCGACGGGCTGTCGCGCAGCGTGCTGCGCCCGGGCCCCGGCGCGGCGCCGAAGTCCGCCGACTTTCAGCGCGTGCTGCGCGGCGTGGGCCGCGACGGCGACCTGATCGCCAAGGTGCGCGACAGCCTGCTGACGCTGACGCGGCTGTTCAGCTTTCTGGCGCAACTCCAAAGCCCCGGCCTTGCGGCCAAGGACGGGCGCGCCCGCATCAAGACGCTGACGCGCGACGCCCACTCGCTCAGCGAACACGCCGATTTCCTCAACCAGCAGATCACCTTCCTGCTCGACGCGACGCTGGGCCTGATCAACATCGAGCAAAACGCGATCATCAAGACCTTCTCGGTCGCCGCCGTGGCGTTCCTGCCGCCCACCCTGATCGCCTCGATCTACGGCATGAACTTCGCGGTGATGCCGGAACTGTCATGGCCGTTCGGCTATCCGCTGGCGCTGGCGCTGATGGTTGTGTCGGCGGTGGCGCCGCTGCAGTATTTCAAGCGGCGCGGCTGGCTCTGAGCCCGCGCCGCCGTTCGGGAGAGACGCCCATGCGCCGCGCCGCACAGACTTTGATCGCGTCGGTGATTGCGACCCTGGCGGCCCTGTCGCTGGCCGGCGCCGCGCCGGGGCAGGAGGCTGCGCCCGACGATCAGACCGCCGCGCCCGCCGACGCATCCGGCGCCGCGCCGGAAGCCGCCGCTCCGGGCGAGATCGTCTGCGGCGAACCCTATGTGATCCGGCGCGGCGACACGCTGCAGCGCCTCGCCGTCAAGGTCTATGGCCCCGAGGCGACCTATCACGCGCTCTGGGCGGCGAACCGGCGGCGGCTGGGCCTGCGCGACCCGTCGCTGATCGAGATCGGGCAGACCATCGTCGCGCCCTGCCCCATCTCGGTCTCGGCGGCGCTGGAGGCGCAGGCCGCCGCCGAGGCGGCGCAGCCGTCGGCGGACGTTCCCGCCATCGAAGCCGCCGCCGATACCGACGCCGCCGCGCCGCAGGCCGCTCCGCGCCCCGCGCCGACGCTGACCGTGATGCGGCTTCCCGGCTCGCCGCTTGCGCAGGCGGTCGCGCTGCGGGCGCTGGGTGAGACGCTTGGCGCGGGCGGCTTCATGATCGGCGACGCCGACGGCGCGGCGGCGGGCGGCGGGGGGCTGCGCTTTCCGCTGCCGCGGCCCGACTGCGCGGCGGGCGCGGCGGCGAACGAGACGCTGGCCGACGAGACGCTGGCCGACGGGACCCGGCGGCCTTGCGACGCCTTGGCGTGGTCGGCGCCGCTGCTGGAGCAGGCGCTGGTGTGGCACGCGCGCGCCGGCGCAGGCCCGCTGACGACGCGCGCCGCGCTGGCGGGCCTGCGCGTCTGCCGCGCCGACAGCGCGCCGCGCGCGGCCCTGGCCGCGCCGCCCGGCGCGCAGGTTCAGGACGGCGGCGCCGCGTCGGCCTGTCTGGCGGCGGTTGCCGAAGGGCGCGCCGATGTCGCGGTCTCGGCGGCGGCGGCGGCGGACGCCGCGTTGCGCGACCCAGCGCTCGCCGCCGCCGTCGCCGAGCAGCCCGCGCTCACGACGCTGGTCACGCTGGCCGCCGCCGCGCCGAAGGACGATCCGCTGGCGCGCGCCGCGCTGGCGGCGCTGGAGCTGGGCCTTGCGCGGATGCGCGCCAGCGGCGCGTGGTTCGCGCAGGTGGACGCGGCGCTCAGCCTGCGATGACCCCGCCGGTGAGCGGATAACGCCGCAGCAGGCGGAACGGCGCCGCGCCGCCGGGGTCGCCGAACAGGCAGATGTCGCCGATTTCGAACCGTTCCGGCAGCGCGCCGCGCAGCGCCCGCGCCAGCGCCCGGCGCGACTGTTCGGCGTCGGCGCGCGGCAGCGGCCCGGTCAGCGTGATGTGGAACTGAAAGCAGTCGAGCACATACGGATAGCCCCAGGCGCGCAGGTTCTCGTCCTCGCGCTGCTCCAGCCCGCCGCGCCGCTTTTCCGCCAGCTCGGTCGCGGTCATCGGTTCGCGCAGCAGGTCCAGCCCGGTGACGCAGGCCGCCGCCAGAGCGTCGAGCGCCGGGCAGGGGCCGGAGGGGCGCAGCGCGACGAAACCCAGATCGCCGGTCACCGCAAGCCCCGGCGCCGCGACAGGCGCATGCGCCGCCGCCAGCGCCGCGATCGCTTCGTCCAGCGCCGACACGTCCATCCCCTCGTTGAGCCGGAACGGCGCCTTCAGCGTGCCGTGCAAGCCATAGCGCGCGGCGCGGCGCACCAGTTCCGCGCGCGGCGCGGGCAGGTCGTCCACCTCCAGCCGGGCGCCGGGGGCGCCATGCGCGGGATCGTGCCCCAGCCACGCGGCGCCCGCAAAGGCCAGCGCCGAGCCTGCGGGCGGGGCGTAATAGATCGCATAGCGCGCATAATCGTTCAGCATGTCCGCTTCGTCCTCCCGAACCGTGCGCCTTGATCGCAATCCCGCCGCGCCCCGGCAAGTGTTGACGGCCCGCGCGCCGATGCGATAGCGCGAACCGGGTGGCGCCGGCGCGCCAGCGGAGGCCTGGCCAATGGCGCGCGAGACGGTGATCGCCAACGCCCGCGTGGTGACGCCGCAGCAGGTGTTCACCGGCGCGGTGCAGCTCCGCGACGGGCTGATCGCCGACGTGTCCGAAGGCGCGCGCGTGCCGCCCGGCGCGCTGGACTGCGACGGCGATTATCTGATCCCCGGTCTGGTCGAGCTGCACACCGACAATCTCGAGCGCCACCTCCACCCCCGCCCCGGCGTGGACTGGCCGCGCCGCGCGGCGGTGGCGGCGCATGACGGCGAGTTCGCCTCGGTCGGCGTGACCACGCTGCTCGACGCGCTGCGGGTCGGCTCCGAGAATGGCGGCCACCTGGGCGACTATGCGGCGGAGGCGGCGGAGGCGGTCGCGGCGCTGTCGGCGCTGGGGCTGCTGCGCGCCGAGCATCATGTCCACATCCGCTGCGAGCTGACCTCGCCCAACCTGATCGCCGAATACGACCGCATCGGCGACGACCCGCGCGTGCGGCTGATCTCGCTGATGGACCACACGCCGGGCCAGCGCCAGTTCGTCAATCTCGACGCCTGGGCGGCCTATTACACCGAAACGCGCGGCTATGACGCGGCGCAGATGGCGGCGTTCATCGCCAGCGCGCAGGCGGCGCAAAGCGTGCATGTCGCCGCCAACCGCGCCGCGCTGCTGTCGCGCGCCGCCGCGCGCGGCCTGCGCCTCGCCAGCCATGACGACGCGACGCCCGCGCATGTGGCGGAAAGCGTCGCGGCGGGGGCGCGGATCGCGGAATTTCCCACAACGCGCGACGCCGCCCGCGCCGCCCGCGCCGCCGGGCAAAAGATCGTGATGGGCGCGCCGAACCTTTTGCGCGGCGGCTCGCACGCGGGCAACGTCTCGGCGGGCGAGCTGGCGCGCGCAGGGCTGCTCGACATCCTGTCGTCGGATTACGCGCCCGCCTCGCTGATGCTGGCGGCGTTCGCGCTGGCGGAGGATTTGGCGGGCGAGGACGCGGAGGCATGGGATCTGCCGCGCGCGATCGCCTGTGTGACCCGCACGCCGGCGCTGGCGGTGGGGCTGGCCGACCGGGGCGCCGTCGCGCCGGGTCTGCGCGCCGATCTGGCGCGGGTCTGGCATGTCGAGCGGCTGTGCGTCGTGCGCGGCCTGTGGCGCGCGGGCGCGCGGATCCTGTAGGCTGCGCATAAACCGGGGAAACACCACATGCTGCTCGGCTGCATCGGCGACGACTTCACCGGCTCCAGCGACCTCGCCAACACGCTGGCGCGGCGGGGGATGCGCGCGGCGCAGTATTGCGGCGTTCCCGACAGCCCCGCCGATCCGTCGGTCGAGGCCGGCGTGGTGGCGCTGAAGTCGCGCACCATCGCGCCGGATCAGGCGGTCGCGCAGTCGCTGGCGGCGCTGGAGTGGCTGCGCGCGCAGGGCTGCCGCCAGTTCTTCTTCAAGTATTGCTCGACCTTCGACAGCACGCCCGACGGCAACATCGGCCCGGTCGCCGAGGCGCTGATCGCGGCGCTGGGCGCGGATCGCGTGATCGTCTGCCCGGCATTTCCCGCCGCCGGACGCTCGGTCTATCAGGGGCATCTGTTCGTCGGCGACCGGCTGCTGAACGAGACGGGGATGCGCAACCATCCGCTGACGCCGATGACCGACCCCGACCTGCGCCGCTGGCTGGGCCGCCAGACCCGGCTCGGCGTGGGGCTGATCGGCGCCGCGACGGTGCTGGAGGGCGCGGGCGCGATCCGCGCGGCGCTGGACGCGCAGGACAACGCGCTGGTGGTGGTGGACGCGATCCGCGACGCCGACCTGATGGCGATCGGCGCGGCGGCGGCGGGGCTGACGCTGGTCACCGGCGGCTCCGGCGTCGCGATGGGCCTGCCGGAGAATTTCCGCCGCGAGGGCCTGCTTGCGGGCGGCGCGCAAGGCTGGACCGGCGCGCCGGGGCCGTGTGCGATCCTGTCCGGCTCGTGTTCGGAGACGACCCGCGCCCAGATCGCGCGCCACGCCGCCGCCAACCCGGCGCTGAAGATCGACGTGGACAAGGTGATCGCGGGCGAGACCACGGCGGCGGAGGTCGCGCACTGGCTGATCGGGCAAAGCGCCGCGCCGGGCGCCGCGCCGCTCGCCTATTCCTCCGCCGACCCCGCCGCCGTGAAGGCCGCGCAGGCCCGCCACGGGCGCGAAGCGGCGGCGGCGGCGGTCGAGGCGCTGTTCGCCGAGGCCGCGCGCCTGCTGACGGCGGGCGGCGTCACCCGGCTGATCACGGCGGGCGGCGAGACCTCCGGCGCCGTGGTCGAGGGGCTTGGCCTGACGGTGCTGGAGATCGGCCCCGAGATCGCGCCGGGCGTGCCCGCGCTGAAGGCGGGCGCGCTGGCTCTGGCGCTCAAGTCGGGCAATTTCGGCGACGCGGATTTCTTCGCCAAGGCGGCGCGGGCGCTGGCGGGGGCATAGCGCCTCAGCCGCGCAGCATCGCCGCCAGCCGCGCGGCCTCCGCGAAAGCCTGCGCCTTCAGCGACGCCGCCTGCGCGGCTTCGGCGTCCTCGCCCCATTGCTCGGCCTGCCATGCTTCATCGACGCGGCTGAGCGCCCAGGCGGCGCGCGCCTCCAGCGCGCCCTCGTCCACCGCCAGCCCCAGCACCAGCGAGCCGCTGAGCGCGACCAGATCGTGCAGCGCGGTCAGCGACAGCGCGTCGCGCGCCGCTGCGGCCTGCGAAAGTTTCTCAATGCTGCCGGCCGGTTGCGCCACATGGATCACCCCCGCCGCGCAAACCAGCGGTGCGCCCCAGCGCGCGCGCGCCCAGGCCAGCCACGGGTCCCACGCCGCCGCCTGCCGCGCCGCCAGCGCCTCGGGCCCCGGCGCGCGATAGCACAACAGATCGCTCTCGCCATAGGCCGCGACCGTGGCGGCGACCTCGGCGAAGCGCGGCGCCACCCGGTCGATGGCGCTGTTGAGCGCGCGCGTCACCGGCATCGCCTCCGGCGCGATCCGCTCGGCCTGCGCCGCCCATTCCGCCGCGCAGGCCTCGGCCGCCGCGCGGTGCGGCGTCACCAGCGGATTCTTCGCCGGGGTCTTCACCGTGCGGTCGTCCAGCAGCACCGTCCAGCCGCCGGGCGCCGCCGCCACCTCGGCGCGGGTCCAGAATCGGCGCGGCGCCGCCCACGCGCTCACGCCGCCAGCCCCAGCCGCGCCAGCGCCGCATCCAGCGCCGCGAAGCTGTCGATGATCGCCGGGGCCCCCGCGTCGCGCAGCGCCGCCGCCGGGTGGACGCCCCACGAGACGCCGATCGCCGCAACCCCCGCCGCGCGCGCCATCTCGATGTCATAGGCGCTGTCGCCCACCACCACCGCGCGCGCCGCCGCGCCGCCGGTGGCCTGCAGCGCGTTCAGCACCATGCCCGGATGCGGTTTTGAGGGCGCGTCGTCGGCGCTTTGCGTCGTGGTGAAAAAGCCGCGCAGATCATGGGCGTCGAGCACCCGCTCCAGCCCGCGCCGCGCCTTGCCGGTGGCCACCGCCATCAGCGCGCCGCCCCCGGCGATCCGGTCCAGCGCCGCGCGCGCGCCGGGAAACATCGGCGCCGCCGCCGCGTCGCCCACGTCGGCGCGCACCCGGGTGAAGGCGTTCTTGTAGTGCGCCGTCACCGCCGCGCGCGCAGCCTCGTCCAGCGCCGGCGCCAGCCGCGCGATGGCGATCGGCAGCGACAGCCCGACGATGCGGCGCGTCGCGGCGGCGCCCGGCGCGGTGTGGCCTGCGGCGATGAAGGCCGCGTCCATGCAGCCGCAGATCAGCGCCTCGCTGTCGATCAGCGTGCCGTCCATGTCGAAGATCACCAGTCGAGGGGCCGCGTCCGCCATCGCATGTTCCTTGCCCGAGCCAGACGTTTCTCTAGCGGGCGGGGCGCTGCGGTGAAAGGCTTCACGCTTTGTGAACCGGCGCCGGGCGACCAAGGCCGCAAGATCGGGGATGCGCGACCAGGGCGCGACAGGGAGGGACCGATGCGCATCATCGTGCTGCTGGCGCTGCTGGCGCCGCCCGTCGCCGCGCAGGACCTGCGCGCCGCAGAGGATATCTTCGTGACACTGCGCGCCGGACCGGACGCGGAGGCGTCGCTGTCGCTTGAGGGCGTCGATCTGGGCCTGCGCGATGCGGAAATGGCGACGCCGCTGCACCGCGCCGCCGCCTACACCGGCGACGCCGACCTGATTCGCGCCATGATCGCGCGCGGCGCGCAGGTGTCGGCGCGCGACGCGCGCGGGCGCACGCCGCTGCACCATGGCGCCGAGGCGGGCGCGCCGCCGCCCGTGCTGGCCGCGCTGCTGGGCGCAGGGGCCGACCCGGACGCGCGCGACGTCGAGGGCCTCACGCCGCTGCACCGCGCCGCAACGCCCGCCGCCGCCGCGCTGCTGACGCTGGCGGGCGCCGACCCTTGCGCGACCGACGCCAGCGGGCGGCCCGCGCTCAGCGCCGGGATGCTGGAGGCGATCCGCCTCGACGCGCCGGAGGCCTATCCGGCGGCGCGGGCCGCGTGGCTTGGCTGTCTCTAGACCGCGCGCTCAGTGCAGTTGCAGCTCGGCGCCGAGATAGCGCACCTCAGCCGGGCGCAGCAGCTGGGCGTGGGCGAGGCGCACGGAGTGGATCGGCCCGTCAAGCTCGCGCGTCCAGAACGCCAGGAACTTGCGCAACTGCGGAAATTTCGGCGCGATGTCATAGTCCTGCCAGACAAAGGTCTGCAACACGGACTGCGCGTCGGGCATGCGGTAGAATATTTCCGCAGTGGCCAGCGACCAGCCTTCAAGCTGGCGGCGAAAGTCGTTGTCGATGGTCTTGACCATGGGGCCTCGCTTTCGGTGATGTTCCTCCTCAACGGGTGCGCGGTCGCGCGGGGCGCCTGTTCGGCGCTGGTCGGCGCGCCTCGGTGTCACCACTCTAGGCGCGGAAGATTAATTTTCGCAAACCCCGATTTTGGTCTCACGCGATCCTGACCATGGCGCGCGCCCCGCTCACCGCGCCGCAGCCGTCCGCCGCGCCCTGCCCACCCCGGCGCCCTGAACCATGCTCTCCACATCGACGCTGGAGCGGCGCCCGAGGTCGTCATAGCACTTCGTCAGCCAGACCGTCGCCGCGTCGCGCCCCAGCGTGAACAGGTGGCGCAGGAAGGCCCACTCCGCGTTGAGCTTTGACGAGGCGTCGAGCGGGCGCATCCGCTTGCGCGCCTCGATGACGTGGACGTTCATCCGCCGGTAGGACGGATCGCACAGCGCGCCCGTGTCCAGCAGCCGGTTGACGAACGCGATGCCGCGCAACTCGTGCAACAGCGAGCTGTTGAAGGTGATCTCGTTGAGGCGGTTGAGAATGTCCTGCGCCTTGCGCGGCGCGCCTTCGCGCAGCACCGGGTTGATCTGCACGATCACGATGTCGTCGGCGAGGTTGTCGTCGAGGAACGGATAGAGCGGCGGGTTGCCCATGTAGCCGCCGTCCCAATAGGGCGCGCCGTCGATCTCGACCGCCTGGAACAGCAGCGGCAGGCAGGCCGAGGCCATCACCACGTCCAGCGTGATCTCGTCGCGGCTGAACACCTTCCCACGCCCGGTCTCGACATTGGTGGCGGCGACGTGCACCGCCATGTCGGTGCAGGCGCGCACGGTGTCGAAGTTCACCTGCTCGGCCAGCAGGTCGCGCAGCGGGTTGAGGTTCAGCGGGTTCACGTCATAGGGCGAGGCGACGCGGCTCAGCAGGTCGAACGCCAGATAGCTGGGCGAGGTGGTCAGCGACCAGTCGCCCATCAGCATCGCCAGCGGCGTGCGGCGGATCGGGCTGAAGGCGGCGGCCTTGGAGACCGCGCGCCAGAAGGTCTCAAGGCGCGCCCGCGCGCCCACGGCGCCGTTCTCATACATGCCCTGCGCCGCGACCACGGCGTTCATCGAGCCTGCGGAGGCGCCGCTGATCGATTCGATCCAGATCCGGTCGTCCTCGAACAGCCGGTCGAGCACGCCCCAGGTGAAGGCGCCGTGGGCGCCGCCGCCTTGCAAGGCGAGGTTGATCGACTTTTCGTGGCGCGGCCCGCGCCGGGACGGACGCTCAGCCATGACCATGCCTCCCGATTATCCTTGAGTGTGCAGCGCAGCATAGCATGGCCCGCGACCGCGCGCAGGCTCTTCAGGCGCCGCCTGCGATCACTTTCAGGAGCTTGGCGTCGAAGGCCCGCAGCACGAGGCCGAGATCGCGCCCGCGCTTGAGGATGCGCCCGTCCATCGCGATCACCGCATAGGCGCCCTGCCGCTGCGCCAGACGCGGGCGTTTCTCGACGCGATAGAGCGGATGCTCGGCGGTGCGGCGGAAGATCGAGAACACCGCCGCCTCGCGCGTCGCGTCGATGGCGTAGTCGCGCCATTCGCCCAGCGCGACCATGCGGCCATACACGGTGAGGATCGCCGACAATTCGCGCCGGTCGAACATCACCAGATCGGCGGGCTGCGCATTCAGCGGCGTGAACGGCGTCAAATCCATAGGCTCAGTGTGGCTTCGCAGGCGCGCGGGCGCAAGGGCCGCGCGGGCGATCTGGCGCGGGCGCGCGGTTGCTTCTATCAAGGCGCACACCCTTACCGGAGACCCCTTCATGCGTGACTTCCACCGCCCCGGCCGCTCCGCCGTCATCGCCCTGAACGGCATGGCGGCCACCTCGCATCCCCTCGCCTCGGGGATCGCCATCGACATGCTGCGGCGCGGCGGCAACGCGGCGGATGCGGCGGTGGCGGCGGCGGTGGCGCTGGGGATCTGCGAGCCGCAGATGACCGGGCTGGGCGGCGACTGCTTTGTGCTGGTCAAGCCTGCTGGCGGGGAAAAGGTGATCGGCCTCAACGGCTCGGGCCGCGCGCCCAAGGGTCTGACCGCCGCCGCGCTGCGCGCCGAGGGGCTTTCGGGCGTGCCGGTGCGATCGGCGCACGCCGTGACCGTTCCGGGCGCGCTGGCGGCGTTCGAGCGGCTGCTGGCCGATCACGGGCGGCTGGGGCTGGCCGAGGCGCTGGCGCCCGCCATCGCCTGCGCGGATCAGGGCGTGCCGGTGGCGCCGCGCGTGGCGGCGGACTGGGCCAATTCGGCCGACGCGCTCAGCGGCGCCGCGCGCGCGGCCTATCTTCTAAACGGCGCCGCCCCGCGCGTGGGCGACGTGTTCCGCGCCCCCGGTCAGGCCGACGTGCTGCGCCGGGTGGCGAAGCACGGCGCGCGCGCGTTCTATGAGGGCGAGGTCGCCGACGACATGGTCGCCAGCCTGCGTCGCCTGGGCGGGCTGCACACGGCGGAGGATTTCGCCGCCTGCGCGCCGGATTACGTCGAGCCGGTCAGCGCGCCCTATCGCGGCGCCGAGATCGTCGAGATGCCGCCCAACGGCCACGGCGCGACCGCGCTGTTGATGGCGCGGCTGCTGGAGCATTTCGAGATCGGCCGCCTCGACCCGATGGGCGCGATGCGCATCCACCTCGAGACCGAGGCGGCGAAACTGGCCTTTGACGCGCGTAACCGCTTCATCGCCGACCCCGCGTCGATGCCGCAGGGCCTTGCGCCGATGCTGGACGCAGGCAAGGTGGCGGCGCTGGCCGCGCTGATCGACCCGCAGAAGGCGATGCACGACGCGCGCAAGACCTCCGGCGCCGTGCACCGCGACACGGTCTATGTGACGGTGGTGGACCGCGACCGCATGGCGGTGTCGCTGATCTACTCGATCTTTCACAGCTTCGGCTCGGGGCTGGCGTCGGACCGCTTCGGCATCCTGTTCCAGAACCGCGGCGCGGGCTTCACGCTGGAGCAGGGCCACCCGAACGAACTGGCGCCGGGCAAACGCCCGCTGCACACGATCATTCCGGGGATGCTGCGGCGCGAGGGGCGGCTGGTGATGCCGTTCGGCGTGATGGGCGGCCAGTATCAGCCTGCGGGCCATGTGCGGCTGGTCTCCAACATCGTCGATTTCGACATGGAGCCGCAGGCGGCCATCGACGCCCCGCGCAGCTTCATCGAGGACGGCGTGCTGATGCTGGAGCGCGGCTATGACGAGGCGGTGATCGCGCCGCTGGAGGCGCTGGGCCACGCGGTCAGCCGCCGGGCCGATCCGCTGGGCGGCGCGCAGGCCATCGTGATCGACGCGGCGCGCGGCGTGCTGACCGGCGCCTCGGACCCGCGCAAGGACGGCTGCGCGCTGGGCTATTGAGGCCCTGCGCCTGGCGCATCGCCGCCGCCCCGGCCTCGTCTTCGGCGGGCGGGTCGCGAGCGCGGCGGGACGGTGGCGGCGCGCGCGGCGCCACACCGGCCGCGCGATGTCTCCCATGACCCGCGCGCCGCACGGACAATGCGTCTGGCGTCGGTATGCGCTCCGCTTCCGGACCGGATCGACGGCGGCGAGGCCGCTGCGGCGCGCGCGCAGCCCGCAGGCGCGCCCAGCACGTCGCGGCCGATCTCACCGATCTCGGCCGCCATCCAGCCGGCGCGCCGCCGCAAGGCCCGCGCAACCGTCTCCGCCGTGACGACGCGCGGTCGGGAAGGGGTGCGCCACGGCGACTGCGGCGCCCCACAGGATCTCTACCTGCCCCAGATCGCGGCACAGGCCGCGCGACAGTCGCTGTCCGGGTCGAAGGCGTCGCCCCTGGTGGTGGCGAGGCCCGCCTCGGTCACCAGCGCAGGCGCATCCCGGTGAACACCATGGCGAGACCGCGCGCGTCCGCCGCTGTGATCGCCTCGGCGTCGCGCATCGAGCCGCCGGGCTGACTGGCGCGGCAGGTCGCGGCGCTGCGGCCCGCCGCCATCGTCAACGCTCGCCTACGCGGGGCGGGGCGAGAGCGGCGCGGCATGTCGCGTTGCCGGAAGTGGACGGGGGCTGTTCGCGGGCGTCGTGGCCGGTGACGAACTGCACCCGCCCCGCCGTCAGCCGCCGGGTGAGCGGGACGCCGCGGGCCGCCGCCGCGCAGGCCGATGGCGAAACACCCGTGGCGTGCTGCGGTCGGTGCGTCAGCGGCGCGCGGCGATGCGGCATGGACGCAGGCGCGGCGCCGCCATCGCGTCCGCGCGGCGGGCGAGCGGGGGCGTTTGGCGCGCGCGTCGCCGGTCAACACAAGGGGCGGCGGCGCTCCGCCAGACCGCCGCGCCCGGGCGCCGTTCCGATCCCGCCTCAGTCGAAGCGGTTCAGCCAGCCGCGCAGCAGC
>CAZRFB010000439.1:0-5197 GCA_964599185.1 uncultured Rhodobacterales bacterium
GCGCTCGCCGATCTGCCGGTCACCCAGCGCGAGGCGCTGGTGCTGGTGGGCGGCGCGGGCTTCACGCATGAGGAGGCGGCGCAGGTGTGCGGCTGCGCGGTCGGCACGGTCAAGAGCCGGGTCAGCCGGGCGCGCGCGCGCCTGTCGGAAGTGTTGGGCATCGGGCCGGGCGCCGATCAGGGCGCAGAGCGGGCGCAGGGCGCGGGCGAGGACCGCGACCAGCCGTCGCCGCCCGCGCGCGCCGACGGGAGCGCTGCGGCGACCGAGACGGTGTAGCGGCGCGCCGCCGGGCAATTAGTCGAAATCGCGCCCGCCCTTTCCAGCGGCGCGCCCGCCCGCCATACTCAGCGCGAACCGGCGGGAGGATGGCATGGTCGGCGTTGCGCAATCGCTGCGCGAGCACAGCGGCGAGTCCGAGAAGATCACGATCAATCTCGGCTATGTCGATCTGGGCCGCATCGACCTGCTGGTGCAGGAGGGGTTCTACGCCAATCGCAGCGACTTCATCCGCACCGCGATCCGCAACCAGTTCGGCGCGCAGGCCGACATGATCGAGAGGTCCGTCGCGCGCCACACGCTGGACATGGGGCTGTGCGTGTATGACGCCGCGACGCTGGAGGCGGCGCGGGCGGCGGGCGAGAGCCTGCATATCAAGGTGCTGGGTCTGGCGCGCATCGCGCCCGACGTCTCGCCGGAGCTGGCGAAGGCCGCCATCGCCTCGATCACCGTGCTGGGCGCGTTTCAGGCCAGCGCGGCGGTGAAGGCGGCGCTGGCGGACCGCATCAGGTAGAGTGCGGACCATGGGCCGGCGGGGTCGGCAGGCCGGGCGCCGCTGAGGCGGCGGCGCCGTCCTCCGGCGGTATGGTCAGCTGAAGGATCGAGCGGCCGTCCGCGCGGCGCGTGTTGAGCGTGGCGCCAAGCTGATCCGCGAAACCCTGCATGATCCGCATCCCCAGCGCGCCCGGCGCGGCGACCGCGCCGGTGTCGGCGGCGTCGTTGACGATGGCGAGGTCGAGCTGTCCGTCGGCCTGCGTCGTCAGGGCGATGTCGAGCCACGGCCCGGCGCCCTGCGCGCGCGCCGGGGTTCCGTGGCGCAGCGCGTTGGTGACCGCCTCGTTGATCAGCAGCGCCAGCGGCGCCGCCCGCTCCGCCGACGCCAGCGCGGGCGTCAGCCGCATCCGCACGCCAAGGCGGGCGTGATCGTCGGGGACAAGCCCGGCGTCGCCCGAAAGCAGATGCTCCACGATGGCAGACGTCAGCGCGTCCAGCCGCACCGTGTGCGGCGCGTCCACCGACAGCAGCGTCTGCTGCACCAGCGCAAGGCTCTGGATGCGCGACTGGATCCGCGCGATGGTCGCCTTCTCCTCGGGAACCGTCGCGCGGCGCGCCTCAAGGCTCAGCATGCTGATGATGGTCTGAAGGTTGTTGCGGACCCGGTGATAGACCTCCAGCAACAGCGCCTGATTGTCATCCGCCGAGCGGCGCAGCGCCTGTTCGCGGGCGGCGAGCCTGGTCGCCATGGCGCCCATGTCCTGCGCCAGCGTCGCGATTTCCCGCGGCGCGCTTTCGGGCGTGCGGGGCCGCAGCCCGAAACGGCCCCGCCCGTAGGCGCGCAGCACGCGCTTGAGCCGCTCCAGATGCTTTGAAACCGGTCGGTCCACCGTGAAATACACCACCGCGATCGCCAGCAGCCACATCAGCGCGGGCGCCGCCAGCGGCCAGACGGCGCGCAGGATCACGCCGCGTTCGGCGGCGGCGAACGGGGCGGTGGCGAGCATCCACACATGGCCCTCCGCCAGCGGCGCGACCGCCACCGCCAGCGCCGCGCCGTCAGCGTCCTCGGTGCGGAACACCTGTGGCGTCTCGGTCAGCCGGGCGGAGAAGGCTTGCGCGGCAAGGATCGGCGCGCCGACGAGCGGGGCGCCGTCGCGGTCCACCAGAGCCAGCGCGGGTGGCGCGCGCGCGTCAGGGGGCGGCGCGCCGGTTAGCGCGGGGCGCAGCGAGAGCGACAGCACGCCCGTCACGGCGTCGCCATCCCGGATCGGCGCCGACAGCGCGAGCGCCCGCGGGTCCGGCGCCGGGCGCCGCGCGCCCGCCGTCGCGGCGAAGCCCTGCGCCCGCAGCGCCGCCGCGACCGCCGGATCGTCGCGAAAGTCCAGCGCGCGGGCGCCCGGATCGGCGGCGCAGCGCACGCCGCCGTCGCGGTCGATGGCGACCGCGAGCGACAGATCCGCCGACGCGGCGACCCAGGCCGCCAGCGCCGCGTCGCACGCCGCGATGATTGCGCCCGCCTCGCCCGGATCCGGCGCCATGGCGTCGCGGATCGCCGGCAGGCTCGCCACCGCCTCCAGCGCAGCCTGCGCGCCGAGCAGCGCATCGCGCGCAGGCTGCGCGGCGGCCAGCGCCTGAGCCATGAAATCACGCTCCGCCTGCGCGGTCGCCGCATGATGGACGCGCGCGCTGTCGGCGATGGCGAACAGGACGGCCGGCGCCCCGGCGAGCGCAAGGATGACCAGCAGCTTGCGGCGCAGCGTCGGGTGCCGTCGCGCCGGGACTGGCGGGGCCTCGCCTTGCGGAGACTCGGACGGATGCGGGGACATGGCGCTCACGGTGATTCCAGCGCCGCCGAGCATAGCCGCAATCGGCGCGGCGCGGTCATCGCGCGGGATCGGGCGCGGGATCGGGCGCGAGCCGCGCCATGGCCGCCGCGATGGCCGGGGGCGCCGTTTCAGCGCATGGGACGCCCGCGCGCGCCCCGCCGAACGCCCCGCCGAACGCCGCACGCAGCGAAGCCGAAAAGAGCGCGCAAGCCTCGTCAGAGGCGTCCGCCGCGCCTTCGGGTGGCGAAAGGCGCGCCGCAGGGGCGTATCCTGTCATGGCGAGGTCTCCCGCGACGCGCCGCGAGAAAAGTGATCTCGCTTGTGGAACCAACGCCGCCGCAAGCGCGTTGCACCTGTGCATTCTGAGATTTTTGTCTTGCCCGGAGCATGACCATGCCCATCGCGCAGCCCCCCGTCGCGCCCCCCGTCGCGCAGCCCCCCGTCGCGCAGCCCCTCGTCGCGCAGCCCCTCGGCGCGCAGCCCTCGCTGGCGGCGCGCATCGCGCCGCACCTGCCGTTCCTGCGCCGCTATGCCCGCGCCCTGTGCGGCGCGCAGGCGGCGGGCGACGCGCAGGTGGCGCGGCTTCTGGAGGCGCTGATCGCCGCGCCCGGGCTGTTCGAGGCGGAGGGCGCGGCGCAGGGCGTCGATGACCGCGTGGCGCTCTATCGCGCGTATCAGCGATTCGCGGCGATCGGCGCCGCGCCCGGCGACGCGCCCGGCGAGGCCCTTAGCGCGCGCGAGCGCACGGCGCAGGAGCGGCTGTCGCATCTGACGCCGCGCGCGCGTCAGGCGCTGCTGCTGAGCGCGGTGGAGGGCTTCAGCCGCGCGCAAGTCGCCCTTGTTCTCGATATCGACGAGGGGGAGGCGGGCGCGCTGATCGACGCCGCGAACGCGGACCTGCGGCGCCAGATCAGCGCCCGCGTGCTGATCATCGAGGACGAGCCGATGATCGCGATGGACATCGCGGCCATCGTCACCGATCTCGGCCATGCCGTCGTGGCCAGCACGGAAACGCAGGCGAAGGCCGTGGCGGCGGCGATCGCGCACCGACCCGACCTTGTGCTTGCGGACATCCGCCTGCTGGGCGGCGGCTCGGGGATCGAGGCGGTGCGCGAGATCCTTGCGGCCTTCGCCGTGCCGGTGATCTTCATCACCGCCTTCCCGGAGCGGCTTTTCAGCGGCGAGCGGCCCGAGCCGACCTTCCTGATCACCAAGCCGTTCAAGACGGCGGCGGTGCAGGCGGCGGTCAGCCAGGCGCTGTTCTTCCGGTCCAGCGCCGACATGACCTGACGCCGCCGACCGATGAAACCGCCCGACCGACCGCCGCCGCGTCACGAGCGGTTGGCCCAGTCGTCAACCTGACGCTCGGCCTCCTCCTTGGCGACGCCGTAGCGCGCCTGCACGACGCCGACCAGCCGATCACGCTCACCAGCGGCCTGCGTGAGCTCGTCGTCGGTCAGCTTGCCCCATTGGGTCTTGGCCGACCCGGCGAATTGCTTCCACTCGCCCGCGATCCGATCCCAGTTCATCGATGCCTCCCGTTGCATGAATAGTCCAGCAAGGGTGCAACGCCGCGCGCCGCCAACGGTTCCGCAGAGCGAGGCCGCGCGATGCGCGGGCGGCGTTCGCGCTTGGGGTCTGAGTATTTTCCGGCGCTTTCCGCCGACATCGGAAAACAGCAAACTTCTGGAAGCGATGGCGTCGCACGCCGCCGCCGATGCTGTCCGGAGAACCCCGATGATGCGAGCGTGTTCTGCTGACGGCGACGCGACGCCGGAGCGCCAATCCGCGACGACCGTTCGTCGGCTTTTGCTGAATCACGTCTTTATCGCGCACAGATTGCGCAGCCAGATGCGGCAGGCGCATCTTTCCGTCTGCGGCGAGGGGCGCCTTGTCTCCGAGGGAGTCTTCGCCAAGATAGCCGAGAGGATCGACGCCATCGCTGTGCTGCTGATGCAGCGCGCCGTCCTGTGCGGCGCCGCCCCGGCGCAGGATCGCGGCGTCAAGGGCGCGGCCCCGGCGCTGTCGGCCTATCCGCTCGGCGTGGCGGATGAGCACGCCCACGCCTTCGCCGCGTCCTGCGCGCTGGCGGTCGTCGCGCAGGCGGCGCGCGACGACGCCGGGGCCGCGCGTGCGCTGGGCGACCCTGCGAACGAGAGCCTGTTCAACGAGATCGCGCGGCGCGTCGAGGCCGAGATCTGGGTGGTGCAGCAGAGCCTCGATCCGCCGGTGGACACCGCGTGATCCGCCCTGTATCGCTCACGTCTTGCCGGACCGCGCGATGAACGCGGTGCTCACCGTGGTTTCGGGCGGGATGGCAGGGCGAAGGGCCTTCCTGATGAAAGCGCGCCGCGTTCTGATCGTCGAGGACGACGCCATGACCCGGCTGTTGCTGGCCGATGTGCTGGCGGACGGCGGCCACGTCGTCTGCGGCGCAGCCGCGACCGAGGCGGAGGCGGTCGCCGCCGCGCGACGCCTGAAGCCCGATCTCGTCATCATCGACGCGCGGCTCGGCCGGGGAAGCGGGCCCGCCGCGATGCGGGAGATCCTGCGCGCGGGCTATGTGCCGCATGTCTTCATCAGCGCAGACGCGCCGA
>CAZRFB010000440.1:0-8364 GCA_964599185.1 uncultured Rhodobacterales bacterium
GCGTGGGGAAACTGCGCCGAGGCGCCGGTCCAGCGGCTCTCGCGCACGTCGCTGCGCTTGCGCCCGTGCATCTGGCTGCGGCGCAGGGTCGATGTTGTCCCTGATGCGCTTGAAGTATTTCATGGCGGTTCTCCTCCTGCCTGGTTTGCCCGGCGCGGTTGTGACGCCGCAGCACCGACAACGCGCGCCGCGCGAGCCTAATCGTGGCGCGGCGCGGCCTTGCGCGCGACACCTTCACATACGATATTAATAATGTGTTGCGGTGCGCCGACCGGGCGTTGCGCGCACGGACGGCGCCAGACCTGACACCCGCCCTGCGGCGCGTGTCTGGCAAACGCCATGGAGAAGGGAGACCCATCATGCAACGACGTCATTTCATCCATTTGTTCGGCATGGCCGCAGCGGGCGCCGCGCTGGCCGGAAGCGCCTCGGCGCAGGATCGCACCCGCGACCGGCTGCGCGATCCGTCCCAGGATCTGCTTCGCGACCAGACGCGCGACCGGACCCGCGACCAGCTCCGCGATGAGGACATCTACGGAACCCAGTTCATGACGCAGCAGGAGCGCGAACGCTATCGCGAGCAGATGCGCGCCGCCCGCAGCGCGGACGAGCGCGAACGCCTTGAGCTCTATCACCGCAACCGGATGCACGCGCGCGCCCGCAACAAGGGCGTCGTTCTGCCCGACGACACGCGCGGGATGCGCGGCGGCATGGGGCAAGGCGGCGGCATGGGCGGCGGCATGGGCGGCGGCGGCGCCGGGGGCGGCATGGGCCGCCAGGGCGGCTAGGCCCGCAACGGTCACGCCGTCGCGGCGTGTCATCGCGACGGCGCGGCGCGGTTCGCGCTGGCCTCCCCCGCCGCGCCGGGGCTATCCTGCCCGCCGGGGAGGGCGACGGCGCTGACCGGCTATCCGGCGCGGCGCGCCTTTCTGGCGGGCGCGGCTGTTGCTCTGGCGGGCGGCGCGCCCAGGCTGGGGCAGGCGGCTGGCGCGGCGGATGGAGCAGCGGCTGGCGGGGCGGCTGGCGCGCCGTTCCGGCTGGGGCTGACGCCGGTTTTCCTCGACAACGACGCCACGGTGATCGAGCTGCTGCGCGCGGCGCTGGCCTCGGCGATGGCGCGCGAGATCGACCTGGTGCAGCGGCGCACCTATCAGGAGGTCACCGGGCTCTTGCTGGAGGGCGGCGTGGATGCGGTCTGGCTGTGCGGCTATCCGTTCCTGCAGCACCGCGCGGCGCTGGCGCTGGTCGGCGTGCCGCTGTGGCGCGGACAGCCGCTCTATCAGTCCTATCTGATCGCAGGCCGGGGCGATCCGGCGCAGACGCTGGCGGACCTGCGCGACGGGGTGCATGCGTTCTCCAATCCCGACAGCAATTCCGGCTATCTGGTCACGGCCTCAGACCTTGCGCGGATGGGGGCGACGCCGGAGCGGTTCTTCGCCCGCACGCTGTTCACCTATGGCCACCGCAACGTTGTGCGCGCGGTGGCGGCGGGGCTGACGCGCTCGGGCGGCGTGGACGGCTATGTGTGGGAGGCGCTGGCGCAGGTCGAGCCCGCGCTGACGGCGCGCAGCCGCGTGGCGGCGCGCTCGGAATGGCTGGGCTTTCCGCCGTTCTGCGCCCGGCAGGATCGCCGCCACCGCGATGACGTCGTCGCGCTGGCCACCCACAACCTCGGCCAGATGGGCGGCGGCCGCGTGCGCATGGGCGGCCATCAGGAAGGCTATGCGCGCCCGTCCGACGCGCATGTGGGGCGGCCGACGACCTGTGTCGATCAGCTGCTGATCAACGGCAAGGGCGGCGTCCACCACATCTGGGCCTGCAACCACTACCGCACCACGCTCAACGCGACCGCGTTCAAGCGCGCCTGCAACCGCCGCGCCTACATGGTGAAGGAGGCGATGGACGCCGTGGCGGGCGGCTCGCGCGAGCGGCTGGTGGACGCCATCGTGGTCGCCATCAAGCAGGGCGGTCTGTTCGCCGTCACCATCGACATCATCCAGAACGAGATGGGGTCGCAGGCGCATGTGGCGCCGCCCGCCGCGCTGCAGAACGAGATGAACCTCACTCCGATGAACGGCGAGCGGCGGATGCGGCTGGCCGAGCGCTAGATGGACCCTCCGGGCGACGCCCGGCCAGACTGCATGATCGCGGCCGGCATCGCGCGGGCGATGGAGACCACGCTGCGCGACATGCGGCTGAACAGCTACGCCGACCGCTTCAAGGGCGATGACTGGCCAGCGAGGAGGACGCGCTCAAGGACGGCTACGGCGCCAGCAACCCAGATGTCACTGACGACCGGCTGCGGGCGCTGGGCGCCATCGGCTTTCAGGAGCCGGTGCTGCGCGTCGAGGGCGAGACCATCGTCGGCGCCCCCCGGCTCTACGCCGACGGCGTGTTCTCCAGCGACGACGGCTGGGCGCGGTTCATGGCGGGTCCGTGGCGCGGCATGGTCACGGCGGGCGAGGACATCGAGCGCGACCGCTATCGCTTCTTCATCAACAACGGGCGGTCGAACCTGAACTGGCGGAACTGGTTCCTGGATCAGGAGAACGACTTCGTCCGTGACCGCTTCCCCTATCCGATCATCGAGATGAACCCCGCCGACATGGCGGACATCGGGATGACGGCGGGCGATCTGGTCGAGGTCCACAACAGCAACGGCGCCACGCAGGCGCTGGCCTATCCGCTGGACACCGCCCGCGCGGGCGAGACCTTCATGATCTTCGGCTCGCCGAAGGGCGCGCAGGGCAACGTGATCGGCGAGGGCGTCAACGAACTGATGATCCCGGTTTACAAGCAGGCCTGGGCCGACATCCGCAAGCTGTCCGACACCCCCGCCGCCGCGCGGCGCATGTCGTTCAAGGCGCTGGAATACAAGGTCCGAGGCCAGACACAGGCGCCCGCCCGCGATCTCACTCCGGGCGGGCGCGCGAAAGCCTGCCACAGGCCGCTTCTCACGAGGCGGCCTGTTTTTCCCTGGCGCCGCCGTCATGGCCCGCCGCCGCGACGCGCCGCACCGCCTCGCCGCGCTCATACCAGCCCTTCGAGGCGTTCACGATCCTGACCACGGTCAGCATCACCGGCACCTCGATCAGCACGCCGACCACGGTCGCCAGCGCCGCGCCCGAGGAAAAGCCGAACAGGCTGATCGCCGCCGCCACCGCCAGCTCGAAAAAGTTGCTGGCCCCGATCAGCGCCGAGGGCGCCGCGACGCAATGCGCCTCGCCAGTCGCGCGGTTGAGCAGATAGGCCAGCCCCGCGTTGAAATAGACCTGGATCAGGATCGGCACGGCGATCAGCGCGATGATCAGCGGCTGGGCGATGATCTGCTCGCCCTGAAAACCGAACAGCAGCACCAGCGTGCTGAGCAACGCCGCCAGCGACACCGGCCCGATCTTCTGCAGCAGCCGGTCCAGCGCCGCCTGCCCGCCCGAGGCCAGCATCCGAGTGCGGATCACCTGCGCGATGATCACCGGCACGACGATATAGAGGCCCACCGACAACAGCAGCGTCGCCCACGGCACGGTGATCGCCGAGATGCCGAGCAGCAGCGCCACCACCGGCGCGTAGGCGACCACCATGATCACGTCGTTCAGCGCCACCTGGCTGAGGGTGAAGTGCGGCTCGCCGTCCGACAGGTTGCTCCAGACGAACACCATCGCGGTGCAGGGCGCGGCGGCCAGCAGGATCAGCCCGGCGATGTAGCTGTCGATCTGCTCCGCGGGCAGATACGGCCGGAACAGCCAGCCGAGAAACAGCCAGCCGAGCAACGCCATCGAGAACGGCTTGACCGCCCAGTTGATGAACAGCGTCACCCCCACGCCGCGCCAGTGCTCGCGCACCTTGCTCATGGCGCTGAAATCCACCTTCAGCAGCATCGGGATGAGCATCAGCCAGATCAGCACCGCCACCGGCAGGTTGACGCTGGCGACCTCCATGCCGCCTACGGCGTGAAAGAAACCGGGAAACATCTGGCCCAGACCGATGCCCGCGACGATGCACAGCGCGACCCAGAGGGTGAGATACCGTTCGAAGAAAGACATGGCGTTTTCAGTCCTTTACCCTGTCAGGCGCACGCAGGCTCATCGGCGGGAGCGGCCGAGGCGGAACCCGCCAGCGCCCGCAGGCGCGCCGCGCCCACCGGGTCTTCGGCCAGCATCGGCACGGCGGCGAACCGTTTGGAGAGGCTGTCGCGCACCGTCGCGATCTCGGCCAGTTCGGTCTCGGCCCGCGCCGCAAGCAGCGGGTGGCGCGCGCCGGTTGCGGCGAGGCTGGCGTTGACCACCCAGGCCCACGGCTCGATGCCCGCCCGGCGCAGGTCGTCCTGCAGGCGCGCGGCCTCCAGAACCGGCGTGGTCTCGGCCAGCGTCACGATCAGCACCCTGGTCAGCTCGGGGTCCTGCAGCCGCATCATCGGCGTGACCATATGCGCGGCCCCGGCGCCGGAGTGGCGCATGATGTCGCGGTGATACGAGCCGGTGGCGTCGAGCAGCAGCAGCGTATGGCCGGTGGGCGCGGTGTCCATCACCACGAAATGGCGGCTGGCCTCGCGGATCATCCTGGAGAACGCCTGAAACACCGCGATCTCCTCGGTGCAGGGTGAGCGCAGATCCTCCTCCAGCATCGCGCGGCCCGCGTCATCCAGCGCCGCGCCCCTGGTTTCGAGCACGCTCTGGCGATAGCGCGCGGTCTCGACCGCCGGATCGATGCGCCCGACGGTGAGGTTTGGCAGCGCGCCCGCCATGGTCTGCGTCAGATGCGCGGCGGGGTCGGTGGTCGTCAGCAGCACGTCGTGGCCGCGCGCGGCGAGTTCGACGGCGACGGCGGCGGCGATGGTGGTCTTGCCGACGCCGCCCTTGCCCATGGTCATCACCAGGCCCTTGCCGGCCCTGGCGATCTCATCGACCAGCGTCGCCAGCGGCGGCAGGTCGGGCATCCGGTCGCGCAGCGAGGCCGACGCCGCGGCGGGCGCGTCCGCCGCCAGCCGACGCAGCGCCGCAAGCCCCACAAGGTTCTCTGGGCGCAGCGAAAAGCGGCTTTGCGGCAGGCGCGCCAGCGCGGCATCCATCCCCGCGATCGCCGCCGCGTCGCGCGCCGCCAGCGCGGCGGCCAGCGGGTCGCGCGCGCTTTCCGCGTCCTGCGGCATGACGCCGTTGATCGCGAGGCGCTGGTTGGCGATGCCGATGGCGGCCAGTTCGCCGGAGGTGCGCGCAGCCTCCGCCAGCGCCGAGGCGCGCGGGCGGGCGACCAGGATCAGCCGGGTGAGGCTGGCGTCCGAAAGGCTGTCCACCGCCGCGCGATAGCGCGTGCGCTGTTTCTCCAGACCGGCGAGCGGGCCGAGGCACGAGGCGTCGCCCGCCCCGGCCTCCAGAAACCCGCTCCAGGCGCCGGGCAGCTTCAACAGCCGGATGGTGTGCCCGGTCGGCGCGGTGTCGAACAGGATATGGTCATAGGCGGCGATCACGTCGGCGTCGGTGAGCAGCGCGGTGAATTCGTCGAAGGCGGCGATCTCGGTGGTGCAGGCGCCGGAAAGCTGTTCCTCCACCGCCTTCAGCGCCTTTTCGGGCAGCTTGCCGCGAATCGGGTCGAGGATGCGGGCGCGATAGGCCGCCGCCGCCGCCTCGGGGTCGATCTCCAGCGCGCTCAGGCCCGCAACCGCCTCGATGGCGGTGACATGGGCGCCGATCCGCACCCCGAACACCTGCCCCACGTTGGAGGCCGGATCGGTGCTGACCAGCAGCACCCGCTCGCCCGCGTCGGCGAGCGTGACGGCCGCAGCACAGGCGAGCGATGTCTTGCCCACCCCGCCCTTGCCGGTGAAGAATACGAATTTCGGCAGGTCACTGAACATTGCGCAGTCCTTTCTCGCCGCCTCAGCAGCAGGTCTTTGCGGTCGGGGCGCCCGTCGCAGCCGCAGTCTGGGCTGATGACGGTTCGCAGCCGCAGCCGCTTTTGGCTTGCGGGGCGGGGGCGGCGTCGATCCCGGCCAGCCTTGCCAGCTTGTCGCGCCTGGGATAGCGCGCCTCGGCCACGATCCGCCCGTCCAGCATCACCACCGGCAGCGCGTCGCCGTCGCTGCGCGCCATCAGCGCCGCGATCTGCGGCTCCTCGATTAAGGCCATCGGCGCCTGCGACAGGCTGATCCGGCGCACGGCCACGCCTTGCGTCTTGAACCCGTCGAGATCGGCGGCGAAGCGCACCGGCCGCTGATCGGCCTCTGCGCCGCAGACGCCGGTGGCGCAGCACATCGGCGGGTCGTAAACGGTGATCGTGGTCATGTGCAGGTCTTCTTTGGGGACGCGCCGCCATCCGGCGAGCAGCAGATTTCGGCGCCGCCGCCCGGTCTGGCGGCGACGGCGGCCAGCAATCCGGCGAGCGGCGCCAGCGCGGCGGGGTTGAGCGAATAGCACACGCGGGGCCGCTCGATCTCACCGGTCACGACACCGGCTGCCTTGAGGATGCGCAGGTGCTCCGACACCGTGGACTGCGCGAGGTTGACGGCGCCGACGATGTCGCCGCCGATACAGCCGGGGCGCGACAGCAACAGCGCGATGATCCTGACGCGCGCCGGATGGGCCAGCGCGCGGGCCACGGCTGCGGCGGCGTCGGTGTCTATCGGGCCGCGCGCCGCTGGCGTGAGCGTGAGATCGCGTGCGTCGAGCATGGCGCCGTCTCCCTTATATATCGCTGATCGACGATACTTGGACCATACCAGGTTCATCGTTAATCGTTGACTGGCGATATAACAGCCCTGCGCTTCGCCGCCTTTGATCGCCGTCAATCAATCGGAAGTTTTCGCATGAACGCCGCGCCTTGAGAACGGTGGTGAGAAAGTCGGCTGCGGGAGCGGCGGGATGAATTCGCGGCGGGCGACTACCAGACGCTGAACGGCGTCAAGGTGCTGGACGGGCGCAAGGGCGTGGGCAAGAACTACACCCGCTACATCCCGATCCCCAACAGCCCGCACGGCGTCAACACCGCGCCCGACAAGCGCCATGTCGTCATCAACGGCAAGCTTTCGCCCACCGCGTCGGTGATCGACGTGACGAAGGTGGACGCGCTGTTCGCCGACAACGCCGACCCGCGCTCCTGCATCGTGGCCGAGCCGCAGTTGGGGCTAGGGCCGCTGCACACCGCCTTTGACGGCGCGGGCAACGCCTTCACCACGCTGTTTCTCGACAGCCAGGTGGTGAAGTGGAACATCGACGCGGCGATCCGGGCCTACAACGGCGAGGCCGTGGACCCGATCATCTCCAAGGCCGATGTGCACTATCAGCCGGGCCACAACTCGACCTCGATGGGCGAGACGGCGGAGGCCGACGGCAAGTGGCTGGTGTCGATGAACAAGTTCTCCAAGGACCGGTTCCTCAACGTCGGCCCGCTCAAGCCGGAGAACGAGCAGCTGTTCGACATCTCCAACGGCGAGATGACGCTGGTGCACGACGGCCCGACCTTCGCCGAGCCGCACGACAGCATCATCGTGCACGCCTCCAAGGTGAACCCGGTGTCGGTGTGGAACCGTGAGGATCCGATGTTCGCCGACACGGTGGCGATGGCGCGCGCCGACGGGGTGGACCCCGAGGACGCGGCGGACGTGATCCGCGACGGAAACAAGGTGCGGGTCTATATCACCTCCTACGCCCCGGCGTTCAGCCTTGAGAGCTTCACCGTGAAGCAGGGCGACGAGGTGACGGTGGTGGTCACCAACATGGACGACATCGACGACCTGACCCACGGCTTCTGCATGGCGAACTTCGGCGTGGCGATGGAGGTGGCGCCGCAGGCGACCGCGTCGGTCACCTTCATCGCCGAGCGGCCGGGCGTGCACTGGTACTACTGCCAGTGGTTCTGCCACGCGCTGCACATGGAGATGCGCGGGCGCATGTTCGTAGAGCCGCGCGGGGCGTGAGCGCGATGCGCCGCCGGCTGGTCCTGCTGCTTGGTCTGCTCGCCGCCCCCGCCTGGGGCGCCGAGACGGTCGTGCCCGCCGAGCCGGAGGCGCTGGCGCGCGCCGCAGCCGCCGCCGCGCCGGGCGACGTGCTGCGGCTGGCGCCGGGAACCCATCGCGGGCCGGTCACGCTCGACCGGCCCGTGACGCTGGAGGGCGGCGGCGCCGCGACGGTGGATGCGGGCGGCGCGGGCACGGCGCTGACCGTGACCGGCCCGGACGTGACCATCCGGGGCCTGACCATCGCCGGTTCGGGCGGCGACCACCAAGCGTTCGACAGCGGCGTGCGGCTGCTGGCCGGGGCCGACCGCGCGCGGGTCGAGGGCGCCCGCCTGCTCGGCAACCTGATCGGCGTGGACATCCACGGCGCCCGCGACGCGCTGGTGCGCGGCAACGTGATCGAGGGGCGGCGCGAC
>CAZRFB010000441.1:0-4673 GCA_964599185.1 uncultured Rhodobacterales bacterium
CAGACCGCCATCACCCAGGCGGCGAGCCCCTGGTTCACCGACGCGCAGGCCGTGCTGCAGCAGAAGCTGAACCAGCAGCCGATCACCAACCGCGCCGTCAACGTGATCCTGTTCAACGGCGACGGCAACGGCGTCGGCACCAACTACGCGATCCGCGTGTTCGCCGGCCAGCGCGCCGGCAAGCTGGGCGAGGAGCATGTGCTGCCCTACGAGACGTTCCCCTATCTCGCGCTCGCCAAGACCTACAACACCAACGCCCAGACGCCCGACTCGGCGCCGACCGCCTCGTCGATGAACACCGGCGTCAAGAGCAAGTTCACCACCATCAACATGGATGAGCGGGTGACGGCGGGCGACTGCTCGACCTACTCCGAGGACGCCAAGCTCACGCTGCTCTCCGAGATCGCCACCGGCATGGGCAAGTCGGTCGGCGCCGTCTCGACCGCGCGCATCACCCACGCCACCCCGGCGGCGGTCTATGTGCACACCGTCAACCGGAACTGGGAGGAAGCGGCGCCCGACGGCTGCGCCCAGAAGGACATCGCCGACCAGATGCTCGACGCGATGAAGGCCGGCACGCTCGACGTCGCCATGGGCGGCGGCCGCCGCAATTTCGTCCCCGAGGGCGTGACCGTCGAGGAAGACACCGCCGGCAAGCGCAAGGACGGCCGCAACCTGATCGAGGAGGCCAAGGCCGCCGGCGCCCAATACGCCTTCGACGACGCATCCTTCGCGGCGCTGAAGCTCGACGGCGAGACCCCGATCCTCGGCCTGTTCGAGGCCAGCCACATGAAGTATGAGCAGGACCGCATCGGCGAGCCCTCGCTGGCCGAGATGACCGCCGCCGCGATCACGCATCTCTCCAAGAACCAGAACGGCTACTATCTGCAGGTCGAGGCGGGCCGCATCGACCATGCCAACCATGACGGCAACCTGCACCGCACCTTGATGGACGGCGTGGCGCTGGCCGACGCGGTGGCGATGGCCGACGCCATGACCAACGACCTCGACACGCTGATCATCGTCACCGCCGACCACGAGCACGCCATCAGCTTCAACGGCTATTGCGGCCGCGGTGCGCCGATCACCGGGCTGTGCTACAAGATCGACAACGCCGGCGTGAAGCACCTCGACGAGCTGAACCTCGCCGCCGACGGCAAGCCCTACACCGTCGCGGGCTATCTGAACGGCGTCGGCTCCGTGTTGAAGGAGGAAGGCAACGACTGGATCGGCTCGCGCCCTGCGGAGCTGACCCAGGAGCAGGCGACCGACCCCGACTACATCCAGCAGGCGCTGATCCCGATGCGCTCCGAGACCCATTCGGGCGAGGACGTGGCGATCTACGCCAAGGGCCCGTGGGCGCATCTGTTCGACGGCACCGTCGAGCAGAACTACATCTTCCACGTCATGAACCACGCGATCACGGTGCGCTGAGCCTTCCGTTCGCGTGAAATTTGCAGGAAAATCGAAGGGTCCGCGTCAGCGGGCCCTTCCCCGTACGGGCTCAGGATGCGACCCGTTTCGCCGTAAAGGACGATGCCGCCATGATTGATCGACGTCTGGTGATCGCTGGGGCGCTCGCGACGCCCGTCTTCGGTCGCGCCGGGGATGACGCGCCGCTGAAGCTGCGCGATCTCTACGAGAAGGACATGAGCTTCTCGCCCGCAGCGCGGGCGCTCGAGGGGCGGCGCATCCGGGTGCTGGGCTACATGGCGCCGCCGCTGAAGGCCGAGGCGCGCTTCTTCGTGCAGACCCTGCGGCCGATGGCGGTCTGCCCGTTCTGCGACTCCGAGGCCGAGTGGCCTGCGGACATCCTCGTGGTCTACACAAAACGCATCGTCGAGGTGCAGCCCTTCAACGCCGCGATCGAGACGCGCGGCGTGCTGGAGCTCGGGCCCCGGACCGATCCGGAGACGGGCTTTGTCAGCCGTGTGCGGCTGATCGACGCCGAGATAGCGCGGGTCTGAGTGCGGGCGGCTGTCATGGCTCTCGACGCCGCCCGTTCAGGCTTCGCCCCGCCGCTGTCGCTGCGCGACGTGGCGGTGGACGCGCCGGACGGGCGCGCGCTGCTGCGCGTCGGCGCGCTCGACATCGGTCCCGGCGAGGCGGTGGGGATCCGCGGCCCCTCCGGCGCGGGCAAGACCACGCTGCTGCATGTCATGGCGGGGCTGATCCGCCCTGCGCGCGGGGCGGTGCGCTGGGGCGACACCGATCTTGCGACTTTGGACGAGGCCGCGCGCGACGCTTTCCGCCGACGCAGCCTTGGGCTGATCTTCCAGGATTTCCTGCTGTTCGAGGAACTGTCCCCCTTGGGCAACGCCGCCGTCGCCGCCGCCTGGGCGCCCGCCGCCGAGCGCCCGGAGATCCGCGCCCGCGCCGCAGGCCTGCTCGACCGTCTCGGCGTGCCGCCCGGAGCGCGCGGTGTGTCGGGCTTTTCGGGCGGTGAGCGGCAGCGGGTCGCGGCCGCGCGCGCGCTCGCGGCGGACCCGGCGGCGGTGCTGGCCGACGAGCCGACCGCGAGCCTCGACCGCGCCAGCGCCGACCGGCTGGTGGGCGATCTGCTGGCGCTGGCGCGCGAGCGCGGCCGCACGGTGATCGCGGTCAGCCACGACGCTGCGGTGATCGCCGCCATGGACCGCGTGATCGAGGTCGCCGACGGGGCGGTGGTCGCGGCGGGCGCGGCATGACGGCGCTCGGCGATCTCTGGGCGGCCCTGCCGGCGGCGGCGCAGGACGCGCTGCTGCTGGCGGCGCTGCTCTCCCCTGCGCCGGTCCTCGCGGCGCTGCTGCTGCGCGGACTCAGCGTCGGCGGGCTGACAGGGGCGCTGCTCTGGCGGTTCCGCCGCACCAACCTCCTCTTTGCTGCGCTGATGGCGCTGTCGGTCGGCCTCGGCGCGGCGGTGATCGCGCAGGAGCGGGCGCTGCGCCAGGGCGCGGCCAGGGCGGCCGACGCCTTCGACGTGATCGTGGCCGCGCCCGGCGACCGGCTGCGGCTGATGCTGGCGGCGGTCTATCTGGACCCCGCCGATGCGCCGCTGCTGCGCGGCGAGGCGCTGGCGCGGCTGCAGGCCGACAGCCAGATCGACCTGCTCGCGCCGCTCGCCTTCGGCGACAGCCACGCCGGCGCGCCGGTGGTGGGCAGCACCGCGGCCTTTGTCGCGCATCTGTCGGGGCCGCTGGCCGAGGGGCGGGTGTTCGCCGCCGAGGACGAGGCCGTCGCGGGCGCCCGCGCGCCCGTGGCCGTGGGCTACAGCTTCACCCCCGCCCACGGCCATGGGCCGCTGGCCGAGACCGACGCTCATGACGGCGTCTCGCTCCGCGTCGTCGGTCGCATGGCGCCCACGGGCACGCCCTGGGACAAAGCCATCGTCACGCCGGTCGAGGCGGTTTGGAACACCCATGGCCTTGCGAACGGCCATGCGCCCGGCGTTGACCGCATCGGCCCCCCCTTCGACCCGGACTATTTTCCCGGCACGCCCGCTTTCGTCATCCATGCGCAGGAGCTGTGGCGCGCCTATGCGGTGCAGGCGCGCCACGACCGGGGCGACATGATGGCGTTTTTCCCCGGCGCCGAGCTCGCGCGGCTGAACGCGCTGGTCGGCGACGTGCGCCAGGCGATGTCGCTGATGGCGACGCTGACCCAGGCGCTGGTGGCGGCCGGCGTGATGGCGGGGCTGGCGGCGCTGGCGCGGCTGTTCGGGCGGCGCTTCGCGCTGCTGCGCGCGCTGGGTGCGCCGCGGCGCTTCGTGCTGGCGGCGATGTGGTCCTACGCGGTGGCGCTGGTGGGCGCGGGCTGCCTCGCCGGGCTCGGCGTCGGCTGGCTCTCGGCGCGCTTGCTGTCGGCGCTGGTCGAGGCGCGGACGGACCTCGCCCTGGCGCCCGCGCTCGGCTGGCCAGAGCTGCATCTCGTGGCCGGCTTCTTCTCGCTGACCTGCCTGCTCGCGCTGCTCCCGGGCCTCGCCGCCTATCGGCGCGACGTGCCGAGCGACCTGCGCGAGACCGCCTGACCTCCCCGGATCGGAGCACCTACGATGCGCCACGCCGCAGCCCTCGCCCTGCTGATCGCCCTCGCCGCGCCTGGGGCAGCGCGCGCCGATGGCGGCCAAGTCCAGCCAGCCCTTGCAGAGGCCGATGTTGGCCATACCCATGAGGCGGGTCACGACCACGACGCAGGCGAACCGGATGGGGACGATCACGCCGACGACGACCATGTGGCGGCGGCGCCCTTCGGCCTCGTCGCCCTGCATCCCTGGACGCGCGCCACGGCTGCGCGCGAGGCGCTGGTGTTCGTCGAACTGGAGAACGGCGCTGCGGGTCCGGTCACGCTGACGGGAGCGCGCTCGCCTGCGGCGACATCGGCCGGGATCGTGGCGTTCCGGCTGGTGGACGGCGTCGCGGCCTATGCGCCCATCGCTTCGCTGCCGCTGGACCCGGGCGCAGAAATCACGCTCGCGCCCTTCGGGCTGGCGATCCGGCTCGAGGGGCTGTCCGCGCCGCTCACGCGTGGCGCGCGGCTGCCGGTGACGCTGCTGACCGACGCGGGCGCGCTGGACTTCGTGGCCGAAGTCGAGGCGGCCGACGCCAGGGCCCACAGTCACGCCGGGCACGGCCACGACTGACGGCGGCCTTTGCGCCGCCGAGCTTCGGTCCCGGCGAGGCCTGTCAGTTCGCCTG
>CAZRFB010000442.1:0-4520 GCA_964599185.1 uncultured Rhodobacterales bacterium
GCGGTCGCGGCGCAGCTTGAACTGGAACAGCTCCGGGTGGGTGTCGATGAAGCGCGTCGTATAGGTGGCGTCGCGGAAATCGGGGTGCGCGATCAGGTTCTCGACGAAGGCGAGGTTGGTGGCGACGCCGCGGATGCGGAACTCGCGCAGCGCGCGGTCGAGCCGCGCGATCGCCTCCTGCGCCGACGGCGCCCAGGCGGTGACCTTCTCCAGCAGCGAATCGTAGAACCGGGTGATCACCGCGCCGGAATAGGCGGTGCCGCCGTCGAGCCGGATGCCGAAGCCGGTGGCGCCGCGATAGGCGGTGATGCGGCCATAATCGGGGATGAAGTTGTTGAGCGGGTCCTCGGTGGTGATGCGGCACTGCACGGCGTGGCCGCTGAGGCGGATCTCGTGCTGCGGCGGCACGCCGGAATCGGCCACGTCGCCGATCACGGCGCCTTCGGCGATGCGGATCTGCGCCTTGACGATGTCGATGCCGGTGACCTCCTCGGTCACCGTGTGCTCGACCTGCACGCGCGGGTTGACCTCGATGAAGTAGAAGGCGCCGGTGTCGGCGTCCATCAGGAACTCGATGGTGCCCGCGCACTCGTAATTGGCGTGGCGCGCGATGCGCAGGCCATATTCGCACAGCTCCGCGCGGCGCGCGGCGTCGAGATAGGGGGCGGGGGCGCGCTCCACCACCTTCTGGTTGCGCCGCTGCACGGTGCAGTCGCGCTCGAACAGATGCACCAGGTTGCCGTGCTTGTCGCCCAGCACCTGCACCTCCACATGGCGGGCGCGCTCGACCATCTTCTCCAGATAGCCTTCGCCGTTGCCGAAGGCGGCCTCGGCCTCGCGGCGGCCCTCGCGCACCTTGGTCTCAAGCTCGTCGGGGCCGTGGATCGGGCGCATCCCGCGCCCGCCGCCGCCCCACGACGCCTTGAGCATCAGCGGATAGCCGACTTCCTCCGCCATGCGGCGCACTTCGGCCATGTCGTCGCCCAGCACCTCGGTCGCGGGCACCACCGGCACCCCGGCCTCGATGGCGACCTTGCGGGCCGACGCCTTGTCGCCCAGCATCCGCATCGTCTCGGCGCGCGGGCCGATGAAGGCGATCCCGGCCTCGGCGCAGGCGTCCACGAAATCGGGGTTCTCCGACAGCAGGCCATAGCCGGGGTGGATCGCGTCGGCGCCGGCGTGCCGCGCGACGCGGATCACCTCGTCGATCGCCAGATAGGCCGCGACCGGCCCCAGCCCCTCGCCGACCTTGTAGGCCTCGTCCGCCTTGAAGCGGTGCAGCGCCAGCTTGTCCTCCTCGGCATAGATCGCCACGGTGCGCTTGCCGAGTTCGGTGGCGGCGCGCATGACGCGAATGGCGATCTCGCCCCGGTTGGCGATGAGGATTTTCTTGAAGCGCGTCATGCTCGGGGGTTCCTTGAGAGGGCCGATTCGACGCAAGCTATCGCGTCTCACGTTGCAGTGCAGCGTTATTTTATGTCGCGCGCGGCTTGGCAAACGAAATCGTCGGGAGAAACGTGATGGATCAGCGGATCATCGACCTCTACAACGACTACGTGCACTCGGCGATGAGCCGCCGGGCGTTTCTGGCGCGACTGGCGGTGCTGGCGGGCGGCGCGGCGGCGGCGGCGGCGCTGTTGCCGTTGCTGGAGGGCGGTGACGCGCAGGCGGCGGTGATCGACCCCGAGGACGGCCGCATCGCGGGCGCGCGCGTCAGCTTTCCCGGCGCCTCCGGCCCGGTGAAGGCCTATGCGGCGCGGGCGGCGGCGGCGCAGGGGTTGCTTCCGGGGGTGGTGGTGATCCACGAGAATCGCGGGCTGACGCCGCATATCGAGGACATCGCCCGCCGTCTGGCGCTGGCGGGGTTTCACGCGCTGGCGGTCGATGCGCTGTCGCCGCTGGGCGGCACGCCCGCCGACCGCGACGCCGCGCGCGACATGATCGGCGCGCTCGATCCGGCGACCACGCTGGGCGACTACGCCGCCGCGCTCGACTGGCTGAAGGGGCAGGCCGGGGTCAACGGCAAGGCGGGCGCGGTGGGGTTCTGCTGGGGCGGCGCCATGGTCGGGCGGCTGGCGGTCAGCGCGCCGCAAATGGACGCGGGCGTGGTGTTCTACGGCGCGCAGCCGCCCGAGGCCGGGGTGGCGAAGATCACGGCGCCGCTGCTGCTGCACTACGCCGCGCTCGACGCGCGGATCACCGGCGGCGCGGCGGCGTTCGCGGCGGCGCTGGCGCGGGAGGACAAGACCTTCGCCATGCACGTCTATGACAACGTGAACCACGCCTTCAACAACGACGCCCGGCCCGCGCGCTTTGACGCCGGCGCGGCGGACCTCGCCATGGGGCGCACGGTGGCGTTTCTCCATGCCCATCTCGGATAGCAAGGCGCGGCGACGATGACATCGAGGCTGATCGACACGCTCACCGCGCCGCTGCGCGCGCCGTTCTGGCTCGCCGGGGTGCTGGGCGCGGAGAAGTCGTTTATCGCCAATCCGATCATCGGCAGCCCGTATCTCAACCGGCTTGGGCTGCACCGCGCGCGGGTGTCGCTGGCCGCCGCGATGGCGCGCCGCCGCCGCGCGGCGATGGCGGCGCGGCTCGACCCGGCGGACCGCGCGGCGTTCGACCGCGACGGCTTTGTGGCCAAGCCCGATTTCCTGGACCCGGAGGCGTTCGACGCGCTGCGCCGCGCGGCGTTCAGCGGCGCCCATCCGGCGCGCGAGATGCGCCAGGGCGCCACCGTGACGCGGATGACGCCGCTCTCCGATCCGCCGCTCGGCCCCGCGCGGGCGTTCGCGGCGCGCCGGGACGTGGGCGATCTGCTGGGCTATGCGGCGGGGCGGTCGGGCGCGCCGGTGATGTTTCTGCAAAGCGTGTTCGCCGATCCCGCGCGCGGCGGCGTCGATCCGCAGACCGCGCTGCACGCCGACACGTTTCACGCCACCGGCAAGCTGTGGCTGTTCCTGACCGACGTGGGTGAGGATGACGGGCCGTTCGTGTTCGTGCCCGGCTCGCACCGCCTGACGCCCCAGCGGCGGGCGTGGGAGTATGACCAGAGCCTCACCGCGCGCGACGACGCCCGCCGCCACCATGCGCTCGGCTCGTTCCGGATCGCGGAGCGGGAGCTTTCCGCGCTCGGCTACGGCGCGCCGCGCCGTATGACGGTCAGGGCCAACACGCTGATCGTCGCCGACACCTACGGTTTCCACCACCGCGCGCCCAGCAGCCACGCCACCACGCGGGTCGAGATCCACGGCTACCTGCGCCGCAATCCGTTCGTGCCGTGGAACGGCTTCGACCTCGCGGGTTTGCCCGGCATACGCGGCCGTCAGCTCGACCTCTATTTCGGCTGGCTCGACCTGCGCCGTCGGCGGCTCGGCGCCGACTCGATCTGGAAGGATCGTGGTCCCATGGCGGTGGACGCCGCGCCCGCGCGCTGAGCGGGCCGCCTGACGGCGATGCTCAGCCGTCGATCAGGAACACATGCACCGCCACCGGCCCGTGCGCGCCAAGCTGGAGCGTCTGGCCGATGTCGGCGGAGCGGCTGGGGCCGGTCACCATGTTGATCGTGCGCGGGTTCAGGCCGCGCGCGCGCCAGGCGGGCCACAGGTCGTCGAAGCCGCCCATCACGTCCTCGGCCCGCACCGCGATGAAGTGGGTCTCGCCAAGAAAGGTCAGCGTCACCGGGTTGTCGGGGCCGGAGGCGAGCACCAGCGTGCCGGTCTCGGCCATGGCGAATTCGGCGCGCGACACGGTGACCGGCTCCTCGATGCGGCCCGGGCCCTCGCTGCGCTCGATCCCGCCCCAGTCCAGCCCGCGAAACAGCGGGTCCGATCCGGTGCGGATCGCGGCGGGCAGGTTGCGCGCGCGCAGCTGGTCCGCCAGCGCCGCGGGCAGGGCGGCGGCGTCGGAAACCCGCGAGAGCGTCGCGCTGGCGGCGATCACCTTGGCCTCGAACTGGTCGAGCCGCGCGGCGCCCTGAGACGCGCCTTGTGCGGGCCTCGGCGCCGCGCCGCTTTCGCCGCGCATCCACGCCGCCGTCGACGCCTCGCGCCCAGGCGCGGCGCCGTTGGCGCGGCGAATGCGGTCGAGGATCAGCTCACGCGCGCTCATCGGCCCCTCGCCTTGATCTGCTGCATGAAGGTGCCGCCTTGGGGCGCTGGAAAGTCACGCCATTTCGTCCAGCCGCCCGCCAGCGGCAGCGACGTGAACTTGCCGCGTTTGCGCCCGAACAGGCTCATGCCCGCCACCGCGATGCGGGTCGCCAGCCGATAGAGCGCAGGGCGTTCGGCGAACAGCGCCCAGCCCTTCAGCCCCCAGCGCACGGTTTTCGGGTAGAGATGCCGCTCGAACTCGCGCTCGCGCCAGTGGCGCATCATGCCCGGCAGCGGGATGCGCATCGGGCACACTTCCTCGCAGCGCCCGCAGAAGGTCGAGGCGTTGGGCAATTGCCCGCCTTCCTCGACGCCGATCAGCGACGGCGTCAGCACCGCGCCCATCGGTCCGGGATAGACCCAGCC
>CAZRFB010000443.1:0-6400 GCA_964599185.1 uncultured Rhodobacterales bacterium
GACCAACAGCTACAAGGGCTATGACATCGACGTGATGACCGCGCTGGCGGATGATCTGGGCGTCAAGGTCGCGTTCGTGCCGACCGACTGGAAGACGCTGGTGAACGGCGTGGTGGCGGGGAAATATCACCTCACCGGCTCGGCCTCGGTCTCGCCTGCGCGCGCCAAGGTGGCGGGCTATTCCCAGAGCTATTTCTCGCTGGCCACCGTGCCGCTGACGCTGAAGGAGAACCTCGCGCGGTTCCAGGACTGGGCCGACCTCGACAAGCCCGAAGTGACGGTCGCCGCGACGCTCGGCACCACGCAGGAGGCGCAGGTGAAGCAGTTCTTCCCCAACGCCGCGCACAAGATCGTCGAGGCCCCGGCGCGCGACTTTCAGGAGGTTCTGTCGGGCCGCGCCGACGCGCACATCACCTCCAATGTCGAGGCTTACCGCCTGATCGACCAGTATCCGCAGCTCGCCATCGTGCCGGTCAGCGCCCCCAGGGCGCCGACGCCGGTCGCGTTCCTGATGGCGCGCGACGATCAGGTTTGGATCAACTACGTCAACACCTGGATCACGCTGAGCCGTGAGCGCGGCCTGTTCGACGATCTGGCGGTGAAGTGGCGGCTGAAGGAATGAGCGAACCCGCGCTCATCCTCTACGCCACGCCCGAAAGCCTGTATTGCGCCAAGCTGCGCATCGCGCTGCGCTGCAAGGGCGTGGCGTGGCGCGAACTCGCGCCCGAGGGCGGCTGCGGCGCGGCGGCGTTCCGCGCCGTGGTCCCCTCCGGCACGCTGCCCGCCATCGACGACGCGGGCTTTGTGCTGGCGGAGTCCGAGGCGATCGCGGAATGGCTGGAGGAGACGCAAGGCCCGCCGTCGATGCTGCCCGGCGACGCCCGCGCCCGCGCGGTGCAGCGGATGCTGTCGCGCTTTCACGACACCCGGCTTGAGCCTGCGGTCAGGGCGCTGTTTCCGCTGGTCGGGCGCGGCGGCGACGCGGCGGCGGCGCTGGCGCTGATCGCGGAGCGGCTGGCGCAGTTCGCCGCGCTGGCGCGGCCCGCGCCGCTGCTGGGCGGCGAGTCCCTGAGCCTTGCCGATTGCGGCTATCCGGTCACGTTCGCATGGATCGACCTGCTGGCCGAGACGGTGGGCGGCGCGGTTGCGTGGCCCGAGGCGCTGGGCGGCTATCGCGCGGCGCTGGCGGCGCACCCTGCGGTCGCGGCGGAGATGGCGGCCTATCGCCCTGCGATGGCGGCCTGGGTGGCGGGGCGGAGGACGGGCTGAGGCGCGGTCACTCCGCCTCGCGCCGCGCCGCCTGCGCCTTGGGAAAGCCGTCGAGCACTTCGTCGTCGGGCGGCGGCGCGGCGAAATTCGACCAGCCATAGGGCCGCCCGGTCGGCGGCAGGTCGGCGGGCGTCTTGTGGACGTGCAGATACGCCTTTGCGATCATCTTGGCCGAGATCGGCGCGGTGATGAACAGAAACAGCGAGATCATCAGTTCGTGCCACGAGATCTGCCCCTCGACGGCGCTGAAATAGACCATTGACGCCACCAGCACCCCGCCCACGCCCAGCGTGGTGGCCTTGGTCGGCGCGTGCAGCCGCGTCATCAGGTCGGGCAGCTTGAGCAGGCCGAAACTGCCCACCAGCCCGAAGAAGCCGCCGATCACGATCAGCGCGGAGACGATCAGCTCAGCCATGGTCGCGCCCTTTCATTCGATCACGTCGCCGCGCATCAGGAACTTGCACAGCGCCACGGTCGAGACGAACCCGACCATCGCCAACAGCAGCGACGCCTCGAAATACACCGCCGTGCCCTGCTTGACGCCATAGAGGATGATCAGCGCGATCACGTTGATCACCATGGTGTCGAGCGCCAACACTCGGTCCATCAGCGTCGGGCCTTTGGCCAGCCGCGCCAGGTTCATCAGCAACGCAAGGCCGAAGGCGCCGAAGCCGAACGTCAACGCCGCGTCGATCATGCGAAAATCTCCAGCAAGCGGGCCTCGTAGCGGTTCAGCATCTCGTCGCGCGCGGCGTCGGGATCGGGCGCGTGCAGCGCGTGGACCAGCAGGCTGCGCCCGTCCGCCGACAGCTCGCAGCTCACCGTGCCCGGCGTCATGGTGATGGTGCCCGCCAGCAGCGAGATCCCCTCCGGGCTGCGCAGCGTCAGCGGCAGGGTGATGAAATGCGACGCAAGCTGCGCGTTGGGCACAGTCAGGATGATCTTCGCCACGACGACGTTGGCGACCACGATGTCCCACACCACAAGCAGGAAATAGATCAGCAGTTTGAGCGGGTTGTGGATTTCCGGGCGGTGCGGCCAGAACGCCGCCGTCAGCGGCGGGATGACGAGGCCCACGATCAGCCCCATGACGACCGCGTTCAGCGACAGCGCGTTGCCCAGCATCACCCAGCTTGCCGCCAGCGCCAGCGACAGCAGGGGATAGGGAACCAGTCTGGCCAGCATCTCCCGCCCTCTCTTTTCAGCGCGCCGCAAGGGCGCCCTGGCCCAGCACCGCCTCGATATAGCCCGACGGCGCGTAAAGCTGCGCCGCCGTCGCCTCCAGATAGGTCTCCACCGGTCCCGCGAACACGGTCAGCGCCGCCAGCGCCGCCAGCGTCGCGCCCGCCGCGATCACCGGCCCCGCAGGCCAGGCCTGCGCCGCCGCCGCCTCGCCCTCGCTTTTGGCGGTCTTCCAGAACAGCACGCTGCCCGCGCGGGCGAAACCGATGATGGTCAGCAGCGATGTGACGAGGATCACCGCCCACACCAGCGCAGTGTCGGGCCGCCCCTGCGCGCCGGCCAGCACCATCAGCTTGCCAAGAAAGCCGCTGAGCGGCGGCATCCCGGCCATGGCGATGGCGCCAAGAAAGAACAGCCCCGCCATCAGATCGCCCTGCGCCAGCGGCGGCGCCGCGTTCAGCCGCCCGGCCATCGCGCCGCGCCGCGCGCAGACCAGTTCGGCGATCAGAAACAGCGTGGCGGCGGCGAAGGTGGAGTGGATCATGTAATACAGCGCCGCCACGGTCGCGGTCTGGGTGAACAGCCCGACACCGATCAGCACCGTGCCCATCGAGGCGATGACAGAGAAGCACACCAGCGGCGTCAGCGACCGCGCGCCAAGGATGCCCGCCGTGCCCAGCGCCAGCGTGACCAGCGCGGCGGGCAACAGCCAGTCCTGCGCCAGCCACGCGGCGTCGCCCGCGCCGGCCCCGAAGATCAGCGTATAGACCCGCAGGATCGAATAGGCGCCGACCTTGGTCATGATCGCGAACAGCGCCGCCACCGGCGCGGGCGCCTGCCCATAAGCGCCGGGCAGCCAGAAATGCAGCGGCACAAGCGCCGCCTTGACCGCGAACACCAGCAGCAGCAACAGCCCGCCGACCCGCAGCAGCGCCGCGTCCGCAGGGGCCACCAGCGGCGCCTTCACCGCCAGATCGGCCATGTTCAGCGTGCCGGTGACGGCGTAGATCGCGCCGACCGCGAACAGGAACAGCGTCGATCCCGCGAGGTTGATGACGACATACTGCATTCCCGCCTTCAGCCGCGCCGCGCCGCCGCCGTGCAGCATCAGGCCGTAGGAGGCGATCAGCAGCACCTCGAAGAACACGAACAGGTTGAACACGTCGCCGGTCAGGAACGCGCCGCAGACGCCCATCAGCTGGAACTGGAACAGCGCGTGGAAATGGCGCCCGCGCGCGTCCCAGCCGCTGGTGATCGCGTAGAACAACGCCGCGAGCGCCAGCAGCGCGGTCATCAGCACCATCAGCGCCGACAGCCGGTCGAGCACCAGCACGATCCCGAACGGCGCCGGCCAGTTTCCCAGCTGATAGACCTGCGGCGGGTGCGACGCCGCCGACAGCGTCAGCCCCACGGCGACCGCCGCCAGCGCCAGCGTCGCCGCCAGCGAGAAGATGCGCTGCAACCCGAGGTCGTGGCGCATCGCCAGCACGATCAGCGGCGCGACCAGCGCGGGCAGGATGACCGGCGCGACGATCCAGTGGTTCATCGCCGCGCCTCCGGTCCCGAAACGCCGTCCCGTTCGATGCGGCGCGCGACCTCCGCTTCGCCGATCACGTCGATCTCGTCGCCGCCCGATTCCAGATAGCTGCGCAGCGCCAGCACCACCACCAGCGCCGACATGCCGAACGAGATCACGATCGCGGTAAGCACCAGCGCCTGCGGCAGCGGATCGGTGTAGGCCTCAGCGCCGTTCAGCACCGGCGGCCGGTCGAGCGTCAGCCGTCCGGTTGCGAACAGGAACACGTTGACCGCGTAGGTGATCATCGCCAGCCCCAGCACCACCGGAAAGGTGCGCCCGCGCAGCATCAGGTAGATGCCGGCGGCGGTCATCACGCCGACGCCGCTTGCGACCAGAAACTCCATCTCAGACCCCCTGCGGCATGTGGCGAACGTCGGAGGGGTCCACGTCCATCGGGCCGTCGTCGGGCGCGGCCTCGGTCAGCCGGGCGATGCGCGACAGGTTCGCCAGCGCCAGCATCACCGCGCCGACCACGGTCAGGAACACGCCCAGATCGAAGGCCATCGCGCTCGCCAGCTCGAACTTGTCCAGCGGCGGAAGGGTGACATAGCCGAAGGCGCTGGTCAGGAACGGCCGCCCCGCCAGCCACGCCGCGACGCCGGTCAGCCCCGCGATCACCACGCCCCAGCCGATCATCGCGTGATAATCGATCCGCATCCGCGCCGCCGACCAGGCGTAGCCGCTGGCGATATACTGCATCAGCAGCGCGATCGAGACCACCAGCGCGGCGATGAAGCCGCCGCCCGGCTCGTTGTGGCCGCGCAGCAGGATGTAGAGGCCCACCGTCAGCGCGAAGGGAAACATCAGCCGCGCCGCCACCGCCAGCATCAGCGGGTGGCGGTCCGCTGAGCGGGCCTGATCGGGAGTCCAGCGCGCCAGTCGCCGCCGCGAGACGCCGTGCATGGCGCCGTCGAGCAGCGCGAAGATCGCAAGCGCGGCGATGCCCAGCACGATGATCTCGCCAAATGTGTCATAGCCGCGGAAATCCACCAGAATCACGTTCACCACGTTGGTGCCGCCGCCGCCGGAGTAAGAGTTGGCGAGGTAGTAGTCCGAAATCGACGTCCCCTCGCGCCGCAGGATCGCCCAGGTCAGCCCCCCGGCGCAAAGCCCGCCCACCGCCGCCAGCACGCCGTCGCGCCCGATCCGCGCGCCGCTGCTTTCGCGCGGGGTCTGCTTGGGCAACAGGTTCAGCGCCAGCAGCATCAGGATCAGCGTCACCACCTCGACCGAGATCTGCGTCAGCGCCAGATCGGGCGCCGACAGATAGGCGAAGGCCACCGACACCACCAGCCCCGCGACGCTGGTCAGAATCAGCGCGAACAGCCGGTTGTGGTGCATGACGGCCACCGCCGCCGACGCGCCGAGCAGCAGAATCCACAGCGCCAGCGGCCCGGCGGCGACCGGCAGCATCGGGCGCGGCGCGTAATCCGGCCCGGCGCCGCCGTGCGCGATCAGCCCCACCGCCAGCACCACCGTGAACAGCACCGCCAGATAGCGCCGCAGCGAGCCGTTCTGCAGCGTCGTCGTCACCGTGCGGCTGACGGCGAACAGGGCGGCGAGCGTCGCGTCGAACAACGCCTTGGCCTCCGGGCGCGGCGTGGCGTCCCACCGGTCGCGCAAGGCCGCGTAGCGGCGCAGCGTCAGCGCGCCCAGCGCCAGCGCCGCGAGGCTCACGACCAGCGCCGGGGTGAAGCCGTGCCAGAGCGCGAGGCTGTAATAGGGCAGGGGGCCGCCGATCACCGCGCCCGCGCTCACCGCCACCAGCGGCCCGGCGATGGTGGCGGGCATCAGCCCGATCAGCACCACCAGCGCCGCCAGCAGCCCCGGCGAGAACCACATCCCCAGCGGCGGGTCATGCGGCGTGTGGGGATAGTCGTAGCGGCGCTGGCCGAAGAACACGAAGAACACATAGCGCAGCGAATAGGCGACCGAGAACAGCGTCGCCAGCGCCACCATCGCCGGGACCAGCCACCCCGCGCCGCCCCAGGAGGTGTGCAGCGCTTCCTCCAGCATCATCTCTTTCGACAGAAACCCGTTCAGCGGCGCCACCCCGGCCATCGACAGGCCCGCCACCGTGGCGATGGTCGCGGTGATCGGCATCAGATGGGCCAGCCCGCCGAGGCGCCCCACGTCGCGGGTGTGCGCCTCGTGATCGACGATCCCCGCCGTCATGAACAGCGCCGCCTTGAAGGTGGCGTGGTTGATGATGTGAAACACCGCCGCCACCGCCGCGATCGGCGTGCCAAAGCCCAGCAGCATGGTGACAAGACCAAGGTGGCTGACGGTGGAATAGGCCAGCAGCGCCTTGAGATCGTCCTTGAACAGCGCGATCACCGCCGCGATCAGCATGGTGACGAGGCCGGTGGT
>CAZRFB010000444.1:0-3684 GCA_964599185.1 uncultured Rhodobacterales bacterium
CGCGCTCGACGTGCCGACGCTGTTTTATCAATACGGCCTGGCCGACATCTGGCGCGAGGCCTATGCCGAGGCGGGCGGCGTGGTGTGGCTGTCGGCGGCGGGGCAGGACCCGTGCAACTTCAACACCAAAAAGCCGATCCGCTCGCTGGCCGACCTCAACGGCCTGCGCCTCTACACCTTCCCCACGGCGGGGCGGTTCCTCTCGAAGTTCGGCGTTGTGCCGGTGTCGATCCCTTACGAGGACGCCGAGGTTGCGGTGCAGACCGGCGAGCTCGACGGCATGGCATGGTCGGGCATCACCGAGGACTACACCGTCGGCTGGGCCGACGTGACCAACTACATCACCACCAACAACATCTCCGGCGCCTGGATCGGCTCGTTCTACGTCAACGAGAAGCAGTGGAGCGACCTGCCGCCGCATCTGAAGCAGATCTATCTCTCCTGCGTCGAGGCCAGCCACACCTTCCGCAACCAGTGGTACTGGGGCGGCGAGGCGAAGCTGCGCGCCACCGGGACCAAGCTGGAGCTGACTTCGGTGCCTGCGGCGGAGTGGCATGAGGTCGAGCAGGAGGCGCAGAAGTTCTGGGACGAGATCGCCCAGACCAGCGCGCGCGCGGCGAAGGTGGTGCAGATCTTCAAGGACTACAACGCCGTCCTCGACAAGGCGGGCACGCCCTACACCTGCGGCTGACCGCGCCGCGCCGGGCCGGGGGCGTCGCGCCTCCGGCCCTTTTTCTGTTGACCAGTGAGAGAAGAACGAAAATGGCGGGCGCCCTGACGCTTGAAGACCTGAAGGAATCCGTCGCGACCGGCGACATCGACACCGTGATCGCGGCGCAGGTGGACATGCAGGGCCGCCTGATGGGCAAGCGCTTCCAGGCCGAGTTCTTCCTCGACAGCGCCTGGGCCGAGACCCATGGCTGCAACTATCTGCTGGCCACCGATCTGGAGATGAGCACGGTGCCGGGATACGCGGCGTCGAGCTGGGCGGCGGGCTATGGCGACTACACGATGCGCCCGGACCTCTCGACGCTGCGCCGCATCCCTTGGCTGCCGGGCACGGCGCTGTGTCTGTGCGACACGCTCGACCACCACGGCCAAGCCGAGATCGCCCACGCGCCGCGCACCATCCTCAAGGGCCAGATCGCGCGGCTGGCGGCGCTGGGCGCGCAGGCGATGACCGCGACCGAGCTTGAGTTCTACCTGTTCCGCGAGACCTATGAGGAGGCGCGCGCGCGCGGCTATCGCGGGCTGACGCCGGTCGCGGGGTTCAACGCCGACTACGCCATCCAGCTCACCTCGCGCGAGGAGGACGTGATGCGCGCGGTGCGCACCGGCCTCAACGGCGCCGACATCCCGGTTGAAGGCTCCAAGGGCGAGGCGAACGCGGGGCAGGAGGAGATCAACGTCCGCTACGCCGGGGCGCTGCTGATGGCCGACCGCCACGCGATCATGAAGAACGGCGTCAAGGAGATCGCCCACGCGCGCGGGCGCAGCGTCACCTTCCTCGCCAAACCCGCGACGCAGGACGCAGGCAGCTCCGCCCATGTGCATCTGTCGCTGCGCGGCCCCGACGGCGCGGCGCTGTTTCACGACCCCGCCGCGCCGCACGGCATGTCGGCGATGATGCGTGCGTTTCTCGCCGGACTGATCGCCCACGCCGACGCGATCACGTATTTCCTCGCGCCCTACGTCAACAGCTACAAGCGCTTCACCACCGGGCTGTTCGCGCCCACCAAGACGGTGTGGAGCCTCGACAACCGCACGGCGGGGTTTCGCGTGGTGGGCGACGGCACGCCCGCAGTGCGCATCGAGTGCCGCATCGGCGGCGCCGACCTCAACGCCCATCTGGCGCTCGCGGCGCTGATCGCGGCGGGGCTGGACGGCGTGGCGCGCGGCCTGGCCCTGCCGCCGGCCTATGGCGGCGACGCTTATGGCGACGCGGACGCCCCCGAAGTGCCGAAAGACCTGCGCGCGGCGGCGGACGCGCTCGACGCCTCCGCCATGCTGCGCGCGGGCTTGGGCGACGCGGTGGTGGATCACTACGTTCGCGCCGCGCGCTGGGAGCAATCGGAATGCGACCGCGCGGTGACCGACTGGGATCTGGCGCGCGGCTTCGAGAGGATTTGACGCCATGACAACCACGCTGCGCTGCATCTCTCCCATCGACGGCTCGACCGTCGCCGAGCGCCCCGTCCTGTCGCTGGAGGCCGCGCGCGCCACGCTCGCCGCCGCCCGCGCGGCGCAGAAGGACTGGGCCGCGCGCCCGCTGGCCGAGCGCGTCGCGCTGGTGCTGGCGGGGGTTGAGCGTCTCGCCGCGATGGGCGACGAGATGGTGACCGAACTGGCCTGGATGATGGGTCGCCCGGTGCGCTATGGCGGCGAGATCGGCGGCGTGCGCGAGCGGGCGCGATACATGGCCGACATCGCCGAGGGCGCGCTGGCGCCCATGGTGATCGAGGCGTCCGACCGCTTCGAGCGCCGCATCGCGCGTGAGCCGCACGGGCTGGTGTTCGTGGTCGCGCCGTGGAACTATCCCTACCTCACCGCGATCAACACCGTGGCGCCCGCGCTGATCGCGGGGAACGCCGTGGCGCTGAAGCACGCCACCCAGACTCTGCTGGCGGGCGAGCGGCTGGCGCGCGCCTTTCACGCGGCGGGCGTGCCGGAGGCGGTGTTCGTCAACCTGTTTCTCGACCATGCCACCACCGAGACGCTGATCGGCGAACGCGCGTTCGACTTCATCAACTTCACCGGCTCGGTGGGCGGCGGGCGGACCATCGAGCGCGCGGCGGCGGGAACGTTCACAGCCCTGGGGCTGGAGCTGGGCGGCAAGGATCCCGGCTATGTGATGGAGGACGCCGACCTCGATGCGGCGGTCGAGACGCTGATGGACGGCGCGCTGTTCAACGCCGGGCAGTGCTGTTGCGGGATCGAGCGCATCTATGTGATCGAACCGCTGTTCGACGCCTTCGTGGAAAAGGCGACAGCCTTCGCCAATGCGCTGAAGCTGGGAAACCCGCTCGACCGCGAAACCACGCTCGGGCCGATGGCCAACCGCCGCTTCGCAGACATCGTGCGCGCCCAGACCGCCGAGGCCGTGGCGGCGGGCGCCCGCGCCCTGATCGACCCCGCGCATTTCCCCGCCGACGACGGCGGCGCCTACCTGGCGCCGCAGGTGCTGGTGAACGTCGATCACTCGATGCGGGTGATGCGCGAGGAAAGTTTTGGCCCCGTGGTCGGGATCATGGCCGTGCGCGACGACGCGCAAGCCGTGCGCCTCATGAACGACAGCGCCTATGGCCTGACAGCCTCGCTGTGGACCGCCGACGCCGACCGCGCCGCCGCGCTTGGCGCGCAGATCGAGACCGGCACCGTGTTCATGAACCGCTGCGACTATCTCGACCCCGCGCTGTGCTGGACCGGGTGCAAGGACACCGGGCGCGGCGCGGCGCTGTCGGCGCTGGGGTTCCAGAGCCTGACCCGTCCCAAATCCTACCACCTCAGGAAAAAATCATGAGCCTCAAGGCCAACTGGTCCTATCCCACCGCGATCCGCTTCGGCGCCGGACGGATCGCGGAACTGCCCGACGCCTGCCGCGCGGCGGGGATCGAACGCCCGCTGCTGGTCACCGACCGGGGGCTGGCGGGGCTGCCGATCACGCAGAACGCGCTGAACCTGCTG
>CAZRFB010000445.1:0-3458 GCA_964599185.1 uncultured Rhodobacterales bacterium
CCAGGCCCGCGCGGCGGGTGAGATGCTGCGCGCCTCCGGCGCGGCGTTCGATCTGGTGCTCAGCAGCCTAGTGGCGCCGCTGCGTCGAGACGGCGGAATTGCTGGCGCTGGGGCCGGTGACGCAGGCGCCCGCGCTGAACGCGGTCTTCGAGACCCGCGCCGAAGGGGCCGCGCGATGCTGGTGAGCCATCAGGTCACCATCACCGCGCTGACCGGCGTCTATCCCGCCTCCGGCGAGATCGTCGCGTTCCGGCTGGCGGGGCGGGGGGTCGAGGTTCTGGACACGGTGACGACGCGGTAAGGCGCCCACCTCACCCCCGGCAATACACGTCGCCCGAGTTCGCGGCGTCCGGCATCGCGGCGAGCGCCGCAGCCATCGCCGCGCCGCCGATCCAGTCGCCCGCCCAGACGTGGCCCTCGCCCAGCGACAGGCGGAACGCGCCATAGCCAAGCGCGCGGGCGCGCGCCAGCGCCGCCAGCCCCGCGCCGCGCGCCGCCGCCACCACCTCGAAAGACAGCGCTGGCGGCGGCTGCGACAGCCCCGCCAGCACGTCGGCCTCAAAACCCTCCACGTCGATCTTGACGAAGGCGGGGCGGCCGTGGCGGGCGATCAGCGCGTCGAGCGTGGTGAGCGGCACGGTCTCCGTGGCGTCCCAGCGCTGCCCCTCCCACCCCGCCGCGCCCTCAGCCGCCTCGGTGAAGGCACCCGAGAGGGTCGAGACCGTGGGGTTGGCGGTGTTGACGCGCAGCACCGTCTCGCCCTCCGCCGCGCCCAGCGCCGCGCGCACCAGCGTCACGCCCCGGTCGCGCCCGTGCAGCATACGCAGCGCCCGCATCAGCCGCGCCTGCGGCTCAACCGCCACCACCCGCGCCCCCAGCGCCCGGAACGCCGCCGTGCGGTCGCCGACATGGGCGCCCACGTCGAAGGCCAGATCGCCGGGGCGCAGGAACGGGCGGTAGAAGGCGCGCAGGCCCGCGGCGTGGGCGCGGTCAAGCCGATAGACGCGCAGCGAGCGCGCGACGCCGCGCCAGCCCGCCAGAACGCTCACCAGAACGCTCAATCGTCGCGCTTGGGCAGCCAGGGCAGCGGCGCAACCGGCACGCCGTCCTCGGCCAGCGCCCGCGCCTCGGCGGGCGTCGCCTCGCCCCACACCGCGCGTTCGGCGCCGCCCTCGGCGTGGATGCGGCGGGCCTCGCTGGCGAAGCGCGGCCCGACGTAATCGGCGGTCTTTTCGACATGCGCCCTGAGCGCGGCCATCGCGCGGGCCGCCGGGCTTTCGGGCGGCGCGGAGAGCGCGGGCACCATGGCGGCGCCGGGGTGCGTCGTCGGAGGCGACGCCGCGACCGGCGGCGCCCCGGCCCCAGTCGTCGCGGCGCGCGTGGCGACGGCGGGCGCCATCAGCGCCTTGTCCACCGCGTTCACGCCGCACACCGCGCAGGCCACCAGTCCCGCCGCGCGCTGGGCGTCATAGGCGGCGCTGTCGCGGAACCACGCCTCAAAGGCGTGGCCCTGCTCGCAGCGGAGCGCATAGCGGATCATGGCGGGCGGACCTCTCGCGGGCTTCTGGACCCATAGATATGCGACGGGAAGGTGAATGCCACGCCTCTTTTTGCGGGAGCGCCCGCCGTGATAGCGTCGCCCACCGCATCAGGGGGAGGACAGGGTGGCGCAGTGGCGGGATCGGGTGGCGGCGGCGCCGCTTGCGGCTGGCGTCGGCGGCGCGGGCGCGGCGGCGGCGCTGGCAGCCGCTGGCGCGGCGCCGCTGGTCGCGGCGCTGATCGGCGCGGGCTGCGGCCTGGCCGTCGCCGCAGGCCTCGCCCGCCTGTCGCCGCCGCCGGGCGCGCCGCCGCGCCGCGCGGCGCCGCGCCCCGCCGCCGACGCCCTGCCCCCCGGCGTGGGGCGCGACCTGCTGGAGCGTCTGCCGCTGGGGCTGCTGCTGCTCGACGAATCGAGTCGGGTGATGTTCCAGAACGCCGCCGCGCTGGAGATGATCGAGCGGCGCGTGATCGACATGCCCGCCGCCGCCGCCCTGCGCGCCCCGGCGCTGACCGAAGCCGTCTCCGCCGCCTATGAGCATGACCGCGCCAGCGACCTCGACGTGACGCTGCTGCGCGGCAAGGACAGGGTGCTGCACGCCACCGTCCGCCCGCTGCCGCAAGACCGCACGCCGTCCGGGGACCAGCGCACGCCGACCGTGCTGGTGATGTTGGAGGACCGCACCCGCGCCGCCAAGGCCGAGGCGCTGCGCCGCGATTTCGTCGCCAACGCCAGCCATGAGCTGAAGACCCCGCTCGCCTCGATCACCGGCTTCATCGAGACGCTGCAGGGCCACGCGAAGAACGACCCCGAGGCGACCGAGCGGTTCCTCGCGATCATGGCGCGGCAGGCGGCGCGGATGAAGCGGCTGGTGGAGGATCTGCTGTCGCTCAACCGCATCGAGATCAACGAGCATGTGCGCCCGCGCCACCCGGTCGATCTGGCCGCGCTGGTGTGGGAGATCAGCGCGGGGCTGACGCCGCAGGTGGCCGCCGAGGGCGCGCGCATCGCGGTCGAACTGCCGCGCGAGGGCCTGAACGTGCTGGGCGAGCGCGACGAGCTGGCGCAGGTGTTCGTCAACCTGCTCGACAACGCGGTGAAATACGCGGGCGACGCCGGACCGATCCGCGTGCATCTGGCCGACCCCGCCGACGCGCGCCCCGGCATGGTCGGCGTCACCGTCGCCGACAGCGGCCCCGGCATCGCGCGCGAGCACCTGCCCCGGCTGACCGAGCGGTTCTATCGCGTCGATGTCGCCCGATCGCGGGAGCGCGGCGGCACCGGGCTGGGGCTGGCCATCGTCAAGCACATCCTCAGCCGCCACCGGGGCGATCTGACCGTGACCAGCGCGCCGGGACAGGGCGCGCGCTTCACGGTGTGGTTTCCCGCGTTGAAGGACGCCCGTGCGGGCGCCGAGGGCGCCGCCGTCGCGGGTTGACGCCTTGCGCGCGACCGCGCGGGTTTAAGTCTTGCGCGCGACCGCGCGGGTTGACGCCCGGCCCCGGCGCCGCATATCTGGAATCGTTCTAAAGCATCGAGGGCGCAGCGCATGATTCCCGGCCTATCCTCCCGCCGCCGGTTCCGCGACCTGAGCGAACAGGAAATACTTGCGCTGGCGATCTCCGCCGAGGAGGACGACGCGCGCATCTACCGCTGGTATGCCGAGACGCTGCGCCCCGATTTCCCCGACAGCGCCGCCGCCTTCGACGGCATCGCGGCGGAGGAAGACAATCACCGCCGCCGCCTGATCGACGCGCATGCGCGGCGTTTCGGCGAGGTGATCCCGCTGATCCGGCGCGAGCATGTGGCGGGCTTCTACGCCCGCCGCCCGACATGGCTGGTGGAGAAGCTGGGGCTGGAGCGCATCCGCGAGGAGGCCGCGCGGATGGAGAGCGACGCGCACGCCTTCTACATCCGCGCC
>CAZRFB010000446.1:0-3584 GCA_964599185.1 uncultured Rhodobacterales bacterium
GATCACGATCTCGGCCAGCTTGACCGGATCCTTCTCGTTCACCTCGATGTCGAAACAGTCGATGGCGGCGAATTTCTTGAACAGCGCCGCCTTGCCCTCCATCACCGGCTTGGAGGCGAGCGGGCCGATGTCGCCGAGGCCGAGCACGGCGGTGCCGTTCGAGATCACCGCGACAAGGTTCTGCCGCCCGGTATAGCGCGCGGCGTCGGCGGGGTTCTTCTCGATCTCAAGGCAGGCGTCGGCCACGCCGGGGCTGTAGGCCAGCGACAGATCGCGGCTGGTCGCCATCGGCTTGGTGACGCGGACCTCCAGCTTACCGGGGCGCCCCTGCTCGTGATAGGCCAGCGCCTGCGCGCGCAGTTCCTCGCGCGCTGCTTTCTCGGTCATCTCTCATCCCCCCTGAACGGTTTTCACCAGTCTGTGCCGGAATCGCGCGCGGCGCCAGAGCCTCAGCCGCCGAAGCGGCGCCAGTAATCCGCCACCCAAGGCACCGGCCCCCAGCCGAACTTGCGCCGCGCGCCCCAGCGCACGCCCGGCGCGCACAGCAGATCGGTGGGGTTGGGCCGCCCGTGAAACACGATCACGCGGGCGTTGCGGGGCTGGCGGATCGTGCGCATCACCAGGTTCAGCGGCCAGTACCACACGCAGGCGCGCTTGAAGCTGACGCACCAGGGTTCCGGCCAGTAATGCTTGTCGGCGGCGTGGGCGTTGATGAATTCCTGATCGTTGCGCTGCGCCGCCAGCGCCGCCGCCGGGTCGGCGCTGAACTGCGCCAGAATGTGATCCTGCGCGCCCGCGATGAACCCCACCACCGACGAGTTCGCGCCCCGGTCGGGCCGCCACGCCAGCGGCAAGAGCCGCACCAGCGACGGGTTCCATTCGCGGATCACATGCAGGCCGCGCTGGCTGCGCACCCGCTCGATCAGCGGGTCGAGCGCGCCGGTCACCATGATGTCCACGTCGAGATACAGCACCACCGCGCCGGGCGGGAACAGCCCCGGCGTGAACAGCGTCAGCTTGGGCCAGATGCCGTTGGCCCATTTCTCGCGCGGCAGCGGAAATAGCGGAATGTCCACCGCCTCGACGCCCGGATCCAGCCCCTCGGCGACATCGGTGAGGCACACGAAGCGGTGCGGGGCGGTCAGGTGCGCGGCGACGGCGCGATGCAGCACGTTGACGTAATGCGCGGGGTAAGCGGTTCCCCACTTGAGGCAGACGACAATGGTCTGTGGCGTCTCCGTCACCGCGCGCCCTCTGCGAAGGGCCTGAGCAGCGCCCACACCGCGTCGTTGGCGGGCGTGTCCACGCCCAGCGCGTCGCCCAGGCGGCTGACGGCGCCGGCCAGCCAGTCCACCTCCAGCCGCTTGCCCGCCGCCAGATCATGCGCCATCGAGGCGCGCATCGCGTCGGGCAGTTTCGCGCGCAACGCCAGCGCGCCCTCAAGATCGGCGTCGGAAAGCGCCACGCCCTGCGCCCGGCCCACCGCCAGCACCTCCTCAGACAGCCGACGATAAAGCGCCAGCAGCAGCGGCTCGGCGGAGATCGCGGCGTTGTCGCAGCGCGCGGCCGCGGTCACGCCGCTCAGGGGGCACAGCATCAGGAATTTTATCCACAGAGCGCGCAGCGGATCGTCGGGCACGCTCGCCTCGATCCCGGCGGCGTCCAGCAGCGCCTTGAGCACGGCGACGCGCGGCGAGGCTGCGCCATCCGCCTCGCCCAGCTCGAACCGCGCGAAGGGGCCGTGCACCGTCACCTCCCCCGGCGCGGTGATGGTGGCGGAGATGCGCGCCACACCGATCAGCGCCCGCCCCGGCCCGTAGGCGGCTTCCAGCCGCGCGTTGGCCTCGACGCCGTTCAAGAGCGGCAGCAGCACGGTGTCGGGGCCGATCAGCGGCGCGAGGTCGAGCGCGCCGAGATCCTGCGCCTTGACCGCCACCACCACCGCATCGACCGGGCCGAGACTGGCGGGATCATCGGTCGCGGCCAGCCGCGCCACGTGCGCGCCTTCCGGCGTGCGCAGCGTGAGGCCGTTGTCGCGGATCGCCGCCAGATGCGCCCCGCGCGCGACCACCGAGACATCGGCGCCCGCAGCGGCCAGCTTCGCTGCGAGATAGCCGCCAACGCCCCCGGCGCCGATGATGGCGAGTTTCATGGTGATTTTCCTTGTGCCAGGCGTCTCATTTCTTGGGTTTGACCAGCGGCGTCAGTCGCATCATCAGACTGGACCCGGCGCCTTTCAGCTCAAAGGCGCCGCTCTTGCGCGCCAGATCGCTCAGCTTGGCGCAGCCGAAGCTGCGCGTGTCGAAATCGGGCGCGATCGCCTGCGCGCGGTGGCCGACTGCAGAGAGCGCGACCCAGCCATCCTCGTCCTCGGCGCCGAGCATCGCCTTGACCAGCACCGGCACAGCGCGCGAAGGCGGATCGCGGCGCGGCGGCTCGGGCGGGGCCTCCGGCGCGGCGGGCGGCGCGGCGTCGAGCGCTTGCGCAACGTCCGCCACCGGGGCGACCTCGGCCCCCTCGGCGAGGTTCTCGACATAGATGAACCGATTGCAGGCGGCGCGGAACGTCTCCGGCGTCTTGCGCTCGCCGAAGCCGTAAACGACAAGCCCATGCTCGCGCAGCCGCTGCGCAAGCCGTGTGAAATCGCTGTCGGAACTTACCAGACACACGCCGTCGAGTTTCGCGGTGTGCATCAGGTCCATCGCGTCGATCACCAGCGCGATGTCGGAGGCGTTCTTGCCGGTGGTGTTGCAGCGGCTCTGCTGTTCGAGGATGGCGAGCGCGCGCGTCGCGGCGTCCCAGCCCTTCAGCCGCCCGGTGGAGAAATCGCCATAGATGCGCCGGACATTGGCCTCGCCCAGCCGCGCCACCTCCTCGAAGATTGCGCTCGCGTGGCGGGCGCTGGCGTTGTCGGCGTCGATAAGCACCGCCAGATTCGGCGTTCGGGCGGTCATGGCGCGCTGCGCGCCGCCTCAGCGCCGGTTACGACGATCTCCATGGCGACGACTCCCCCGCTTGCCCCTGCCCGCGCACCATGCCGCGCCGGATGCGGGGGGCGCAAGGTTGGGCGGCGGGCGCGCCGCTGCGGCGTGGCCCGGTCGATCTGTCCCGCGACAGATCGGCCCGCGTCCGCCCTGCCGGGGGCGGACGCGATACCGCGTCCACCCGGGCGGCCCCGGCCCGATTTGCGGCGTCAGAGAAGGGCGCGGCGCCCCTCGGTCTGCGGCTTGCGCCTCCGACCGACCACCCCGCGCGTCCCGCCACCGGCGGGCCGCCAGTGCGGGATGGGGCGCCCGGATGCGGCTACACCTTTGCAGGAGTGGGGAATGCCCGCGTCACTCCGCCGCCACCTTCCCCCGAACTTCCCCGATCAACTTCAGCACATCGCGCGCGGCGTCGGGGATGTTCGTCCCCGGCCCAAAAATCGCCGCGACGCCCTTCTCCTTCAGAAATTCATAGTCCTGATGCGGGATCACGCCGCCGCAGATCACCAGGATGTCTTCCGCGCCCTGCGCGCGCAAGGCGTCGATCAGCAGCGGGGCCAGCGTGCGGTGGCCCGCCGCCTGCGAACTCACGCCGATCAC
>CAZRFB010000447.1:0-8034 GCA_964599185.1 uncultured Rhodobacterales bacterium
GAGAATTTCCACGGCCGCGTCGGCGTGACCGGCGTGGTGCTGACCCGCATGGACGGCGACGGACGCGGCGGCGCCGCGCTGTCGATGCGCGCCGTCACCGGACGGCCGATCAAGTTCATCGGCACCGGCGAGAAGATGGACGGGCTGGAGGAGTTCTTCCCCGACCGCGTCGCGGGCCGCATCCTCGGGATGGGCGACATCGTCTCCCTCGTCGAAAAGGCGCAGGAGCAGATCGAGGCCGCCGAGGCCGAGCGGATGATGAAGCGGTTCCAGAAGGGCCGCTTCGACATGAACGACCTGCGCAGCCAGCTTGAGCAGATGCTCAAGCTGGGCGGGATGCAGGGCGTGATGGGCATGATGCCGGGCATGGCCAAGGCGTCGAAACAGCTTGAGGCCGCCGGCATGGACGACCGGGTGATCAAGCGCCAGATCGCGCTGATCCAGTCGATGACCAAAAAGGAGCGCGCCAACCCCGACCTGATGCAGGCCAGCCGGAAAAAGCGGGTGGCGGCGGGGGCCGGGTTGGAGGTGCAGGACCTCAACAAGCTTATCAAGATGCACCGCCAGATGGCGGACATGATGAAAAAAATGGGCAAGATGGGCAAGAAGGGCCTGATGCGCGGCGGGCTTGGCGCGCTGCTGGGCGGGCGCGGCGCGACGCCGCCTGCGCCGGGCCTCGGCGGGGCTGGCATGGGTGGCGCCGGCATGGGCGCCATGCCGCCGGGCTTCCCCGGCATGGGCGGCGCGCCCGCGCTGCCGCCGGGCCTGTCAGGGCTGGGTAAGAAGAAATGACCGCGATTGCGACGCCTGACGACGCGCAGGACCTGCTGATGGAGCTGCGCCGCTCGATCGACAACCTCGACGCCATCCTCGTCCACACGCTCGCCGAGCGCTTCAAGTGCACGCAGGAGGTGGGCGAGCTGAAGGCCGCCTTCGCCCTGCCCGCCGCCGACCCCGCGCGCGAGGCGCGGCAGGTCGAGCGCCTGCGCCGCCTCGCCGACGAGGCCGGGTTGGACCCCGAGTTCGCCGAAAAATTTCTCGCCTTCATCATTCAGGAAGTCATCCGCCACCACGAGCGGTTGCAGTCCTGACCCCCCCGTTTCCAAAGGAGATCTACCCCATGGCCATGAAAATCCGCCTCGCCCGCGCCGGGTCCACCAAGCGTCCCTACTACCACATCGTCGCCGCCGACAGCCGGATGCCGCGCGACGGCCGTTTCAAGGAGCGGCTGGGCGCCTACAACCCGCTGCTCGCCAAGGATGACGAGAACCGCATCCGCATGGACCTCGACCGCATCAAGTACTGGCTGGGCGAAGGCGCGCAGCCGACCGACCGCGTGAGCCGCTGGCTCGAGAACGCGGGCGTGATCGCCAAGAAGGAACGCGCCAACCTCAAGGCGGGCGAGCCGGGCGACAAGGCGAAAAAGCGCGCCGAGGAAAAGGCCAAGAAGGCCGCCGCCGCAGAGAAGCCCGCAGAGACACCGGCAGAGACGCCTGCCGAAGCCGCCGCCGAATAAGGCGCAAGGAAGCCCCCCTCACCCCGACCCTCTCCCCCGCCGGGGGAGAGGGAGCGCCGACGGCGCCGCCTGCGCCGCGCCCGCAACGGCGCGCAGGCTGCGCCGCTTTCGCACCCTCTCCCGCTTGCGGGAGAGGGCCGGGGTGAGGGAGCTTCGCGCCGCGCCTGCAACCGGATCACGCCGCCATGTCCCAGCCTCGCCCCTCGCGCGTCTGCGTCGCCGCCATCGCGGGCGCCTATGGCGTGCGCGGCGAGGCGCGGGTGAAGTCGTTCACCGCCGATCCGCTGGCCTTCGCCGACTACGCCCCGCTTGAGAGCGAGGACGGCGCCCGCCAGTTCAGCGTGAAGGTCACGCGGCCGGTCGCGGGCGGGTTCGCCGCGCGGCTGGGCGGGGTGCCGACGCGCGAGGCGGCGGAGGCGCTGAAGGGAACCCGGCTCTATGCGCCGCGCGACCGGCTGCCGCCGCTGGAGACGGACGAGTTCTACCACGCCGACCTGATCGGGCTGGCGGCGTTCGACACCGGCGGGGCGCCGCTGGGCCGGGTGCTGGCGGTGGACGATTTCGGCGCAGGCGACGTGATCGACATCGGCGGGCCGGGCCTGCGCACCCTCACCCTGCCGTTCACCCGCGCCGTCGTGCCCACGGTGGACATCGCGCAGGGGCGCGTGGTGATCGACCCGCCCGCCGAGGTGATCGCGCCCGACTTCGGCAAGGAAGACGCCGCCGAGGGCGACGATGGCTGAGCCGCCGCGCCTGTCGCATGGCCGCATCGCCGTGAGCGCATCGGCGCGCCCGCGCGCGCTGATGGAGGACGACCTCGTGCTGGCGGGCGCGTGGCGGGCGACGGTGCTGACGCTGTTTCCCGGCCTGTTCCCCGGCCCGCTGGCCGAAAGCCTCACGGGGCAGGCGCTCAAGGCCGGGCGCTGGGCGCTGGATGCGCTGGACATCCGCAGCTTTGCGCGCGATAAGCACCGCTCCGTGGACGGCCCTCCGGCGGGGGGTGGTCCGGGGATGGTTTTGCGGGCCGACGTGGTGGCGGCGGCGCTGGATGCAGCCTGCGACGAGACGCGCCCTGCGCTCTACCTGTCGCCGCGCGGACGCCCGTTCACGCAAGAGCGGGCGCGGGCGCTGGCGGCGGGGCCGGGCGTGGTGCTGCTGTGCGGCCGGTTCGAGGGCGTGGACCAGCGGGTGCTGGACGCGCGGGCGGTCGAGGAGGTGTCGATCGGCGATTTCGTGCTTTCGGGCGGCGAAATCCCGGCGATGGCGCTGATGGATGCGGTGGTGCGGCTGTTGCCCGGCGTGCTGGGCAACGCGGCGTCCACCGAGGAGGAGAGTTTCAGCGCGGGGCTTCTGGAGGCCCCGCACTACACGAGGCCCCCGGAATGGGAGGGGCGCGCGATCCCGGAGGTTCTCCTCTCCGGACATCACGCCCGCGTCGCCGACTGGCGACGCTCCCAGGCCGAGGCGCTGACCAAGGAACGTCGTCCCGATCTCTGGCGGGCCTACTCGATCGCTTCGGGTAAGGCGCCGGCAGGAGGTTCAGAGCAATCGGACGCGCACACGTCCGCCACAGGCGGCAAGGACAAGGATTAGACCGATGAACCTGCTTCAGACCATCGCCGCCGAGCATGTGGCCGCGCTCGCCAAGGACATCCCCGACTTCGCCGCAGGCGACACCGTGCGCGTGGGCGTGAAAGTGGTCGAGGGCACCCGTTCGCGTGTGCAGAACTATGAGGGCGTGTGCATCGCGCGCAAGGGCGGCGGCATCGACGCCAGCTTCACCGTGCGCAAGATCAGCTTTGGCGAGGGCGTGGAGCGCGTCTTTCCGCTGCACTCGCCGATCATCGACGCCATCGAGGTGGTGCGGCGCGGCAAGGTGCGGCGCGCCAAGCTGTATTACCTGCGCACGCGGCGCGGCAAGTCGGCGCGCATCGTGGAGAAGACCAATTATCGCGCGCCCAAGGCGGCCCCCGCCGCCGCCGAGTGACGCGCGCGGGCCGCGCGCGCAACGCCGCGCCGCAGCCGCACGATATTTTGAAGCCGATCCGGCGCCCGGTCATGGAGACCGGGCGCTTTTGTCGTATGTTCCGCCCTGCAACGGCGGCGGAGCGCGGCATGAAACCGATTCTGATGATGATCGCGGTCCTCTGCGGGGCGGCGGGACTGGGGCTTGCGGCGCATCCGGCGCACGCCTGCCCCGGCGCAGATGCGTCCTGCGTGATCGAGGGCGGCGCCTATCACGCGCTGGCGCCGCAGACGCCGGCGAAGGGCATGGTGCTGTTCCTGCACGGCTATGGCGGACGCAGCGACGCGCAGATCCGGGCGGCGGGCGTGGTCGCGCCGCTGCTGGCGCGCGGCTATGCGGTGGCGGCGCCGCAGGGAATGCCGCGTCGGCCGGGCGACAAGGGCGGGGCGTGGAACGCCTTCGCCGACCCGTCGCGCCGCGACGACGTGGCCTTCCTGCGCGCGGTGATCGCGGATGCGCGCGCGCGGCTTGGGCTGACGGGCGCGCCGCTGCTGGCGGCGGGGTTTTCCGGCGGCGGCATGATGGTGTGGCGGCTGGCCTGCGACGCCCCCGACAGCGCTGACGCCTATGCGCCGGTGGCCGGGCTGATGTGGCGCCCCCTGCCCGACCGCTGCGCCGGGCCGGTCAGGATGCTGCATACCCACGGCTGGACCGATCCGGTGGTGCCGCTGGAGGGGCGCTCGGTGGCGGGCGGGCGGATCACGCAGGGCGACCTGTTCGCAGGCCTGAGCCTGATGCGCCGCGCCAACGGCTGCGCCGACGACAACCCCGACGCCTATGACGCGCCGGGGCCGTTCCTGCGCCGCGCCTGGACCGACTGCGCCCCCGGCGCCGCGCTGGCCTTCGCGATGCACCCCGGCGGCCACAAGACGCCGGAGGGCTGGGCCGACATGGCGCTCGACTGGTTCGAGGCGCAGGGCGCCGCCGCCCCCGTCCGCGCCGGGCTTGCGCCCTGACGATCTTACGCCCTGACGATCTGGGCCTCGATCTGCGCCGTCATCGCGGCGTCGAGGCCCAGCGCGGCGGCGAGGCTGTCGAGCCACGCGCGCTCCATGGCGTGCTCGCCGCCGCAGATCAGCGCCGAGAGGGCGTAGATCTCGCGCCGCGCCTGATCGCTGTCGGCCATCGCGGCGATGGCGGCGGCATCCATCGGGCGGTCGAGCTCGGCGGCCATCAGCGCCCGGGCGCCGCGCCCCATCGCGTCGATCCTCTGCTCGATCATGGCGCGCTCGGTCGCGTCGATGTGGCCGTCGGACTTGGCGGCGGCGACCATGGCGGCGAGCAGCGCATGGGCGCGCGCGTCGGCCTGCGGCCCTTCAAGCTCGGCCACCGGCGCGCCCTGCGCCGCCGCGCCGGGCGCCGCGTTCTTGCGCCAGGCGTCATAGGCGAGGTTGCCCAGCAGGCCCACGCCGCCCGCCAGCACGCCGGTGCGGGTGATCGCGCGGCCCGACCTCGTGCCCAGCAACAGCCCCAGCGCCGCCGTCGCCGCCGCGCCGCCCAGCGCCGCGTTGCGCATCTGGCCGCGCGCGGCGGGGTCGTCGCCGACGCCCAGCCGCTCGGCGGCCATGTCCTCTCCCCTGCCGTAAAATTTTTTTTCCCCCGGTCATCAACTGATCGAGGATCGATTTCATCGTGGTCTGCATGGCCGGTCTCCCCCGCGCGCCGCGTTGAGAGATAGGTAGATACGCCGCGCCGATCAGCAAGCGGCGCGGTCGGCGCGCGTCGGTCGCGCCGCCAGCCAGCCGGGCAGATCGGCGATCGAGGGCAGCACCACGTCGGCCAGCGGCGCCAGATCGGCCCGCGTCGCGGGCCCGGTCAGCACCGCCACCGCCAGCGCCCCCGCCGCGCGCGCCGCGCCCATGTCGTGCGCGCTGTCGCCCACCATCGCCACCGCGCGCGGGTCGATCCCGACATGCGCGGCGAAGGCCAGCACCATGCCCGGCCCCGGCTTGCAGCCGTGGCCGCTGTCATAGCCTGCGATGAAGGCGAAGCGGTCCAGCGCGCCCACGGCGGCCAGATGGCGGCGCGCGCTGTCCTCGGCGTCGTGCGTCGCCACGCCCAGCGCCAGCCCCGCGCCGCGCAAGCCGTCGAGCAGGCCGGGCAGGTCGTCGGCGGCGGGCGAAAGCGTCGGGCCGCCCGCGTCGCGCGCGGCGGCGGCGGCGCGCGCCTCCACGCCGCGCGCGTCGATCCCCGGCAAGAGCGCGGCCCAGGCGGCGGCGATGTCGCGCGCCGACCCGGCCACCAGCGCCGATCCCGCCTCGAAGCGCCCGGTCTGCGGATCGAACCCCACCGCCAGCCCCATCGCGCGCTGCAACGCCGCGTCCCCCGGCGCCAGCGCCGCCAGCAGCGCGCGGGTCGCCGCGCGCCAGGTGGCGGCGAAGTCGAACAGCGTGCCGTCCTTGTCGAACAGCACGCCTCGGATGGCGGCGCGGCGCATCGGCGCCTCCCTGTCTTTTGCAAGCGTCCCGGCCAAGGTGCTGCGCCGCAGGGTGCGCCGCAAGGGCGCCATTCATCAACCCAAGCGGCGAAAGGTTCAGGATTGGTCTTGCGCGCGCGCCGCCGTTGCGCCATCAAGCGCGCATGGCGACAAGGGATCAGGCACTGGGCGCGCTGCGCGCCGCGCTCGACCGGGGCGACTACGCCCCCGGCGCACGGCTGCCCGCCGAGCGCGCGCTGGCGCTGAGCCTTGGGCTGGGGCGCGGCACCCTGCGCAAGGCGCTCGACACGCTGGCGCGCGAGGGGCGCATCCGGCGCCGCGTCGGCGAGGGCACTTTCGTCAGCGAGGCGCCCGCCGCCACCCTGCGCTTCGCCGCCGCGCCCAGCCCCGCCGACATCATGGAGGCGCGCCGGATGCTGGAGCCCGCCATCGCCGCCACCGCTGCGCTGCGCGCCCGCCCCGACGAGATCGCCACGCTGCGCGCGCTCGCCACCCTGCCGCCCGGCGACGACTGGCAAGCGTGGGAGGCGCGCGACACCGCCTTTCACGGCGCCATCGCCGCCGCGGCGCGCAACCCGCTGCTGAGCGCGCTGCTGGAGACGCTGCACGAGATGCGCTCGGGCGGCGACTGGGCGCGGCTCAGGCGGCGCACGGTCACGCCCAGCCACCACCGCGCCCACGCGCGCCAGCACGCGGCCATCGCCGACGCCATCGCGGCGCGCGACCCGGCGACGGCGGCGGGCGCCATGCGCGCGCATCTGATCGAGGTGGAGGCCGCGATGACCGGCCCCGCGCTCGCCGACCCCTCCCCCCGGAACAAGATCGCAGGAGACGCCAGATGAGCGACGCCCCCATCCGCACCATCGAGGCGCTGATCGCGCGCCGAACCGGCCCCGCGCTGGGCGCGCCGGGCCGCCCCGATCTCGACTATGCGGGGCTTGCCGACCAGATCGCGGCGACGGCGGCGCAGGTGGCGGGCTTGGGCGTCGGTCCCGGCGATCCGGTGGCGATCGTGCTGCCCAACGGGCCGGAGATGGCGTCGGCGTTCCTGGGGGTGGCCACCGCGGCGACCGCCGCGCCGCTGAACCCCGCCTATACCGAGGACGAATTCGCCTTCTACATGGACGACCTCAAGGCGCGTGCGCTGATTGTGATGGCGGGCGTCGAGACCCCCGCGCGCGCCGCCGCCGCCCGGCTGGGAACCCGCATCGTCGAACTGACCGTCGCCGGGGGCGCGCCTGCGGGCGCCTTCACGCTGGCCGGTCTGGCGCCCGCGCCGGCGCGGCTGAACGGGCCGGACGACGTGGCGCTGGTGCTGCACACCTCCGGCACCACGTCGCGGCCCAAGATCGTGCCGCTGACCGCGCGCAACATCACCGCCTCGGGCGCCAACGTCGCGCGCGCGCTGCAGCTGACCGCCGCCGACCGCTGCCTGAACGTGATGCCGCTGTTCCACATCCACGGGCTGATCGCGGCGGTGCTCAGCACGATGACGGCGGGCGGCTCTATCTGCTGCACGCCGGGTTTCAACGCGCTGAAGTTCTTCGGCTGGATGGATGAGGCGAAGCCGACCTGGTACACCGCCGTGCCCACCATGCACCAGGCGATCCTGTCGCGCGCCGGGCGCAACGCGGGCGTCATCAAGGCCAATCCGTTGCGCTTTGTGCGCTCGTCGTCGGCCTCGCTGCCTGCGCCGGTGCTGCGCGAGTTGGAGGAGACCTTCGGCTGCCCGGTGATCGAGGCCTACGGCATGACCGAGGCCGCGCACCAGATGGCCAGCAATCAGCTTCCCCCGGGCGCGCGCAAGCCCGGCGCGGTGGGCGTGGCGGCGGGACCGGAGGTCGCGATCATGGCCGAGGACGGCAGCCTGCTGCCGCACGGCGCGATCGGTGAAATCGTGATCCGGGGCGAGAACGTGACGCCGGGCTACCAGAACAACCCCAAGGCCAACGCCGAGAACTGGACCGACGGCTGGTTTCGCACCGGCGATCAGGGCGTGATGGACGCCGACGGCTTTCTGTCGATCAACGGGCGGCTGAAGGAGATCATCAACCG
>CAZRFB010000448.1:0-2826 GCA_964599185.1 uncultured Rhodobacterales bacterium
AACATGTCGCGCGTCGCCGCCGAGGGCGCCGTCTCGCGATAGTCGATGGCTGCGGTCTCGCCGCTGGCCGCGTCGTGCACGATCATGAAGCCGCCGCCGCCGATATTGCCCGCGCGCGGCAGGCTCACCGCCAGCGCCAGCGCCACCGACACGGCGGCGTCCACCGCGTTGCCGCCCGCCTGCAGCACGCCCAGGCCGATCTTCGTCGCCTCCGCCTCCTGCGCCGACACCATGCCCTCGCGCGCCCAGACCGGGTGCATCAGGTCCATGCCGCTCAAGATCGCCGCCTCCTGCGCGGCGACCGGCGGCGGGGCGATGCTGAAGCACAGCGCCGCCGCGAGGGCGACGCCGCGTGTGGCCATTCTGGTCATGGTTCTTCCTCCCGTGGATGCGCAGCGCCCAAGTCTGCACCCACGGCGCGCAGAATCGCAACCGCCTTGCGCCCGCCCGCCGCGCGCGGCAAGCCTGTCGTCCGCAAACCCCGGAGGCCCCCATGCGCCCGCTCGTCATCATCCTGAACGGCCCGAACCTCAACCTGCTGGGCAAGCGCCAGCCCGAGATCTATGGCCGCGACACCATGGCAGACGTGGCGCGGCTGTGCGGCGAGGAAGCCGAACGGCTGGGGCTGGCCGTGCGCTTTCACCAGTCCAACCGCGAATATGAGCTGATCGACTGGATCCACGAGGCGCGCGACAGCGCCGCCGGGATCGTCATCAACCCCGGCGCCTTCACCCATACCTCGATCGCGATCCTCGACGCGCTGAACGCCTTCGACGGCGCGGTGCTGGAGGTGCATATCTCCAACGTTCACAAGCGCGAGAGCTTTCGCCACCACTCCTACGTCTCGCTGCGCGCCGACGGCGTGATCGCGGGCTTCGGCGTGCAGGGCTATCTGCTGGCGCTGCAGCGGATGGGCGTTCTGGTCGGCTGACCAAGGCGCGCGCGGCTGGCGCGGCGCTCAGTCCTCCAGCAGCAGCGTCATGCCGTCGGCGCCGCGCACGCCGCGCTCGTCGCCCGGCGTCAGCGGCCCGGCGCCGCGCGCGCGCCACCGCTCACCCTCGATCTCGACTTCGCACAGATCGCCGCCCAGCGCCTCCGCCACCCGCGCGCGCCGCCCCACCAGCCGCGCCGCGCGCCGGTTGAGCCCGGCGCCTTCGGGCGGCGGCGGCTTTCGCCGCATCACCCACGCCCGCCCGGCGACCGCGAAGGCCAGCGACAGCAGCGCGAACAGCGCCACCTGACCGCCGCCGCTCAAGCCCGGCTGGGCGAACAGCCACAGCCCGACCGCCACCGCCGCCAGCCCCGGCCAGATCAGGATGTAGGAGAAGGTCAGCATCTCGACCGCGCCCAGCGCCAGCCCGGCGATGATCCACCACCACGGCGCCGCGCCGGTCAGGAAGGCGAACATGGCGCTCAGCGCCCTTGCCCGGCGGCGGCCCTGGCCAGTTCCGCGACGCCCGCCACCGAGCCGAGCAGCCCCGCCGCTTCGACCGGCAGCATGATCGTCTTGGTGTTGTCGGCGGCGGCGATGTCGCGCAGCGACTCGACGTATTTCAGCGCGACGAAATAGTTGAGCGCCGCCACGTCGCCTTCGCGGATCGCCACCGAGACCATGCGCGTCGCCTCCGCCTCGGCCTGCGCGGCGCGCTCGCGCGCCTCCGCGTCCAGAAACGCCGACTGCCTGCGCCCCTCCGCCTCAAGGATCTGGCTCGCGCGCAGACCTTCGGCGCGCAGGATGGCGGATTGCTTGGCGCCCTCCGCCGCCAGCACCTCGGCGCGCTTGTCGCGCTCGGCCTTCATCTGGCGGCCCATCGCCTCGATGATGTCCGCAGGCGGCGCCAGATCCTTGATCTCGACGCGGGTCACCTTCACCCCCCAGGGGCTGGAGGCCTGATCGATCACCGTCAGCAGCCGCGCGTTGATCGAATCGCGGTTCGACAGCGCCTCGTCGAGGTCCATCGAGCCGATCACCGCGCGGATGTTGGTCTGGCTGAGGTTCGCCAGCGCGCTTTCGAGGTCGCGCACCTCATAGGCCGCCTGCGCCGCGTCCACCACCTGATAGAACGCCACTGCGTCGGCGCGCACCGGGGCGTTGTCGCGGGTGATGACCTCCTGTCCGGCGATGTCGAGCACCGTCTCCATCATGTTGATGCGCTGGCCGACGCGGTCGATGAACGGCACAAGAACGTGGAGGCCGGGGCGCAGGGTGCGGGTGTAGCGGCCGAAGCGCTCCACCGTCCATTCCTCGCCCTGCCCGACGATGCGGATGGCGCGAAAGATCGCCACCAGCGCGAACAACGCCAGAACCAGCGCAAAGACGCCGAAGATGCCGAGCTCCTGCCCGTTCATGGCCGACGCTCTCTCAACTGCACTTGGAATGGCCGCAGTCCGCGCAGGTGGCGCAGCCCTCGACCCTGTGCAGGTTGCGCGAGCCGCAGTTGGGGCAGGCCGCGCCCTTGGGCCGCTCACCCACGCGCAGCGCCTCGGCCTGCGGATCGGCCTTGAGGCCAAGCCCCTCGCCCTCCATGAAGCCGATCTCGACCAGATGCCGCTCGATCACCCCGCCGATCGCCGCGAGGATCGAGGGCACATAGCGCCCGCCCATCCACGCGCCGCCGCGCGGGTCGAACACCGCCTTCAGCTCCTCGACCACAAAGCTCACGTCGCCGCCGCGCCGGAACACCGCCGACACCATCCGTGTCAGCGCCACGGTCCAGGCGTAATGCTCCATGTTCTTGGAGTTGATGAAGATCTCGAACGGCCGCCGCCTGCCGCCGGTGATCACGTCGTTCAGCGTGATGTAGATCGCGTGCTCGCTCTCGGGCC
>CAZRFB010000449.1:0-7155 GCA_964599185.1 uncultured Rhodobacterales bacterium
CCCACGTCCAGCGCCCCCAGCCCCGCGACCAGCGCGGCGGCGCGGGCGATGTCGGCGCGGTCCTCGGCGTCGGCCTTGCGCGCGGCGCAGTCGCCCGGCGGCGCCAGCAGGCCGCTCAGCAGTTCATGCGCACCGACCAGCCGGAACCCCTCCGCCTCCAGCACGCCCGCCAGCCCGCGCAGCAGCGCGTCGTCGCCCTGCCGCAGCATGGGCAGAATGCGCGGCGCCAGCCGCAGCGCGGTCAGGTCGAAGGCCAGCGGATGCAGTTGCGGGCGCGCCATGGCGCCCGCGAAGGCCACCGTATCCACCCCCGCGCCGCGCAGCGCGGCGAACAGCGCGCCGGGCTTTTCATGGCGGACGACAGCGTGGGGATGATCGCCGATCCACGGCGGCGCGGCGCCCTGAAACGCGCATATCAGATAGCGCAGGCCCCGCGCGCGGCGGTCCTCGGCGATCAGCCGGGGCAGATCGCCCGCGCCCGCGATCACCCCGACCACGGCGCGATCGCGGTCGCCGCCATCCGGCGCGGCGCTCACTCCTGGTCGCTGTCCGGCGTGCAGAACGACCGCGCGCTGTGGCCTGCGATGAACCCCGCGATCTCCAGCGCGCCGGGGCTGTGGGCGAAGCTCTCCATCGCCTGCGCCGCGCGCTCGGCCAGCGTGCCCGCGCCGAAGAAGATCGCGCGATAGGCGGCGCGGATCGCGTTGATCTCGTCGCGCGTCACCTGGCGGCGCTTCAGGCCGACAAGGTTCAGCCCCGCCAGTCGGGCGCGGTCGCCGACCACCGAGCCGAACGGGATCACGTCCTTCTCCACCCCGGTCATGCCGCCGACCATGGCGCCTGCGCCGATCCGCACCTTCTGATGCACCGCGCAGATGCCGCCCAGCACCGCGAAATCACCCACCTCGACGTGGCCGCCGAGCGTGGCGTTGTTGGCCATGATCACGTCGTTTCCCACCAGACAGTCATGGCCGACATGCACGCCGACCATGAACAGCCCGCGGTCGCCGACGCGGGTCAGCCCGCCGCCGCCCTCGGTGCCGGGGTTCATGGTCACGCCCTCGCGGATCATGCAGTCGGCGCCGATCTCCAGCCGCGTGCGCTCACCGCGAAACTTCAGGTCCTGCGGCTGGTGGCCCAGCGAGGCGAACGGCCAGACCCGCGTGCGCGCGCCGATGCTTGTGTCGCCCGCCACCGCGACATGGCTCTCCAGCACCACGCCGTCGCCGAGCGAGACCTCCGGCCCCACTACGCAGAATGCCCCGATGCGCACGTCCTCGCCCAGCCGCGCGGCCGGATCGACGATGCTGGACGGATGAATGGCGGCGCTCACGTCGCGGCGCCGGGGCGACGACGGTCGTCGGGAGTCACGATCATGGCCGAATACTCCGCTTCGGCGGCGATCTCGTCGCCGACCCTGGCCTCGCCCCAGAATTTCCACACCTTGCCGCGTCCGCGCAGCACCCGCACATGGAATTCCAGCAGGTCGCCGGGGCGCACCAGGCGGCGGAACCGGGTCTTGTCGATGGTCATGAAATAGACCAGCAGGTTCTGGTCCTCCATCGACAGCGTATCGACCACCAGCACCCCCGCCGTCTGCGCCAGCGCCTCGATCATCAGCACGCCGGGCATGATCGGCTCGCCGGGGAAATGCCCGGCGAAGTAGGGCTCCTGCGCCGTGACCTGCTTTTCGCCCACCGCGCTCTCGCCCTTTCGGATCGCGCGCACCCGGTCGATCAGCAGGAACGGATCGCGGTGCGGGATCATGCGCTTGATGCGCGCCAGATCCGCCACCGCGCCTTCGGCGTCCGTGCTTGCGTCAGTCATCGCGTTCCCTCGCCCGTTCCAATCCCTTAGATCAAATCGCAGCGATGCGGGTCAAGGCGACGCGACGCCGAAGCGATGGTCGCGGGATCGAGCCGCGACGCGCGGCAGGCAGCGTCATCGCTGCGGCCCCGGCGGCGGCGCGGGCTGCATCGCGTCGAGCCGCGCGATCAGCGCATCGGTGGCGTCGAAGGCGGGCGCGACCGCCAGCGCCGTCTTGCGGTCGATCACCAGCACCGCGCCGCGCTCGCGCATCATCGCCTCCATCAGCGGTTGCGCGGCCTGCTGCAACGCGGCCTGCGCGGCGGCGATGCGGGCCTGCAGCGCGGCGGCGTCCTCCTGCGCCGTGCGCCGCGCGGCGCGCACGCGCTGGTCGAAGTCGGTCACCCGCTTGTCGAACGCCGCCTTGGGCAGCGTGTCGCGCAGGACGACCAGCTCGGCCTCCTCCTGCTCCAGCGCGCGTTTCATCCCATCGAGCTTTTCGCGCAGCGCGCGCCGCTCGGCCACCTCAAGGGCGCGCTGCTCGACGGCGGGGGCGCTGTCGCGCAGCGCGCGGTCGAGGTCCACCACCAGCACCGGCGTCGCTGTCGGCGCCTGCGCCGGTTGCGCCGGCGCGGCCCCTGCGATCAGGCCGGATGCGACCAGACCCAGCGCGACCAGCGCCGCGCGCATCGGCCTAGAAGCGCGTGCCGGCCGTGAGCCTGAAGAACTCGGTGTCATCGCCATCTTCCTTCACGAGCGGCGTGGCGAGATTGATGCGCAGCGGGCCGAAACCGCTATCCCAGAACAGGCTCACGCCCGCGCTGGCGCGCAGGTTCGCCCCGTCGTCCACCGTGGTTCCGCCCGCCGAGACGCGGTCGAGGCCCCACAGCGTGCCGACGTCGGCGAACACGCCGCCGGTGATGCCGAACGAGTCCGGCAGGCCCAGCGGGAATGTCACCTCCGAGCGCAGCACGACATAGTTGTTGCCGCCCAGCGCGTCGTCGGTCTTCAGGTCGCGCGGGCCGATTCCGTCGCGGGCGAAGCCGCGAAAGTCGTCGCCGCCCAGAAAGAACCGGTCGGTGATGCGCAGATCGTCACTGAACGTGGTGATGTTGCCCGCCGCCAGCGTCATCGAACCCACCACGTCCTCGCTGAACAGCGAGCGATAGCCGCGCACGCTGGCCACCGAGCGCACATACTGGCTGTCGCCGCCGACGCCCGCGAAATCCTGTCCGAACGACGCGATGAACCCCGCCGTCGGCTCCAGCGGATCGTTGCGCACGTCATAGCTGTAGCTGTAGCCGACGGACGAGGTGAACGCGGTCCCTTCGTCAACCTTGATCAGCTCCGAGGCGGCTGAGTCAACATCCCGGATTTCGTCGCTGCTGACGCGGTAGTTGAGGCTCAGCCGCCCGAATTCCGAGACCGGGAACGCGACCGACGGCACGAAGCCGATGTTGGTCTCCTTGAACGAACTCTCCGACTTGCGGTCCTGCTGGCGCAGATAGATGTTGAAGCCCGCCTCCAGATCGCGGTCGAGAAACGCCGGTTCGCGGAAGGTGAAGTCCACCACCTGCCGCTCGCCCGCCACCACCAGGCGGGTGCGCACGAACTGGCCGCGGCCCAGAAAGTTGCGCTCGGTGATGCTGATCTCGCCCACCGGCCCGTCGGCGGTGGAGAAGCCCAGACCGAAGGTCAGCGACCCGGTGGACTGCTCCTCGACCGTCACCTTGACGCTGGCGCGGTCGTCGGAGGCGCCACGCTCGGTGGCCACGTCCACCTTCGAGAAAAAGCCCAGCGCGCGGATCTTGTTGCGCGCCTTCTCGATGTCGCGGCTGTTGAAGGCGTCGCCCTCGACGATGTCGAACTGGCGGCGGATCACGCGGTCGAGCGTGCGGGTGTTGCCCTCGATGTCGATCCGCTCGACATAGACGCGCGCGCCCTCCACCAGCTCATAGACGATGCCGACGGTCAGCGCCTCGGGGTCGCGCACCGCGCGCGGGCGCACATCGACAAAGGCGAAGCCGCGCTGGCCGGCCAGAAAGATCATCCGCTGGATGTTGCGCTCGATGATGTCGGCGTCATACTGCTCGCCCGGCGCGCCGACGATCAGCGCCTCGAATTCCGCAGGGTCCAGCCCCGGCGCGTTCGTGACCACGCTCTGCTCGCCGAAGCTGTAGAGCGGCCCTTCCGAGATGGTGAAGGTGATGAAGAACCCCTCGCGGTCGGGCGCCAGCTCCGCCACCGCCGACTGCACGGTGAAATCGGCGTAGCCGCGCGACAGGTAGAACCGGCGCAGCAGCTCCTTGTCGAACTCCAGCTTGTCGGGGTCGTAGATGTCGGAGGTCAGCGCGAACGAGAAGATGCCGCTCTCGGTGGTGTCGATCACCTTGCGCAGGCGGCGGTCGGAGAACACCTCGTTGCCGATGAAGCTGATGGCGTTGACGCCGGTCACCGCGCTCTCGTCGATCTCGAACACCAGATCGACGCGGTTGTCGGGCTGCTCGATGATCACCGGCTCGATGGTGGTGCCATAGCGCCCGGCGCGGCGATAAAGCTCGGTCAGCACCTGCACGTCGGCCTCGGCGCGGGAGCGGGTGAAGGCGCGGCGCGGGCGGCTGGAGATGTTGGGCAGCAGCGCGTCGTCGGACAGCGCGCTGTTGCCCTCGAAGGCGATGCGGTTGATCGTCGGGTTCTCCGCCACCCGCACCACAAGCTGACCGGCGTCCACCGAGATCGCGGCGTCGGAGAACAGGCCGGTCTCGAACAGCCGCCGCACCGACTCGTTCAGCGCCGCGTCGGTGATCGGGTCGCCCACGCCCAGCGTGAGATACGAGATCACCGTCGCAGGCTCGATGCGCCGATTGCCGATCACCAGCACCTGCCGCACCACGCCGCCGCTTTGCGCAGCGGTCTGCGCCACGGTCTGCGCTGCGGCGCCTTGCGGCGACGCCAGCGCGCCCAGCGACAGCGCGCAGGCCGCCAGCGCCATGCGAAGCCATGCGCGGGGGTGCGTCCCGGATGCGGTCATGCTGCGTCGTCTCCCCTGCGGCGCCTGCGCGCCCTCTCAAGAACCGGTGACAAGACCCCGGCGGCTAGAGCCGCGCCAGATCGTTGAACGTGGCGAAGATCATCAGCGACAGCACCAGCGCAAGGCCGATACCGTTGCCGATCTCCTGCCAGCGCTCACGCAGCGGACGGCCCCGCACCGCCTCGATGGCGTAGAACATCAGATGCCCGCCGTCGAGCACCGGGACGGGAAACAGGTTTATCAGCCCGATCGACGCCGACAGCACCGCGATCAGCCCGACGAAGGTCGCCACGCCGCTCGCCGCCGCCTCGCCCGAGATCTCGGCGATGCGGATCGGCCCGCCCAGCACGTCTTTCGCGTCCTGCGCGCCGGTCACCACTTCGGCGATGCCGCTCAGCGACAGCGCGACCACCATCCAGGTCCGCTCGACGCCGAAGCCCAGCGCCGAAAGCGGCCCCACCGGCTCGACCACCGGCAGAATTTCGCTCGACTGTTTCTGGATGCCCAGCATCGGGCGCGACATCGCCGCGCCGGTCGCGGGGTCGGTCGTCTGCGTGACCTGCGGCGTCAGCGACAGCGCCAGCAGCGCGTCGCCGCGCCGGATGCTCAGCGTCATCGGCGCGCCGGCGGACGCCGCCGTGCGCCGCTGCAACTCGGCGAAGCCGCTGATCGGCGCGCCGTCTATCGCCACGATCACGTCGCCGGGCTTGACGCCCGCAGCTTCAGCCGCGCCGCCCGCGCTCACCCCGTCCACGCGCGCCGGGGCGCGGAAGATCACCTCGACCGTGCGCGCGCCGCTCTCGCCCGCCAGCGTCACCGCCACGGGCGCGCCGTCGCTGGCCTGAAGCGCCGCCTGCAACGCAGCGAAGTCCGCCACCGGCGCGCCGTCCACCGCGCTGATCCGGTCGCCGGGGCGCAGCGCCTGCGCGAACTCGGGGTTGGCGTCGTCGCTGATCGCGCCGATCACCGGCGCGTCGAGCGGGCGGCCCTGCCCCAGCGCCATCAGCGCGAAGATCACGATGCTGAGGATGAAATTGGCCACCGGCCCGGCCAGAACGGTCAGCGCGCGCCGCCCCAGCGCGGCGTGGTGAAAGCTGCGCGCGCGCTCGGCGTCGGTCATCCGCGCCAGCGCCTGCGGATCGGCGCTCGCCGAACTGGCGTCGGCGTCGCCGCTGAATTTCACATAGCCGCCCAACGGCAGCGCGGCGATGCGCCAGCGGGTGCCGCGACGGTCGGTCCAGCCATACAGTTCCTTGCCGAAGCCGACCGAGAACACGTCGGCGCCGATGCCGCACCAGCGGCCGACGATGTAATGGCCGAACTCGTGCACGAACACGACGATGGCCAGCACCAGGATGAACGGCGCGACCACGGCCAGCGTCGGGCCGATCAGCGGTATCTGGGCGAGCAGGTCCATCTGGCCTCCTGAAAGGTCTGGCGTCAGGCCGCGCGCGCCGCGCAAAGGCCGCCCGCCACCCGCCGCGCCTCGGCGTCGATGGCGAACACGTCCTCCAGCGACGCGGGCGCCGCCTGTGCATCTAGCCCGTCCATGGCCTCCTCGACAACGTGCGCCATGGTCAGAAAGCCGATTTTTCCCGCCATGAACGCCGTCAGCGCGGTTTCCTTGGCGGCGTTGAGCACGCATCCCGCCGCGCCGCCCGCCTCCAGCGCGGCCCGCGCCAGCCGCAGCGCGGGAAAGCGCGCCTCATCGGGCGCGAAGAAATCCAGCCGCCCCAGCGCCGCAAAGTCCAGCCGCGCGAGCGGCAGCGCCGCCCGGCCCGGCCAGCTCAGCGCATAGCCGATGGCGCCGCGCATGTCGGGCGGCCCAAGCTGCGCCAGCACGGCGCCGTCGGCGTAGCCCACCATCGAATGGATGATCGACTGCGGATGGATCACCACCTCCACCTGACGCGGCGCGGCGTCGAACAGCCATTTCGCCTCGATCATCTCCAGCGCCTTGTTGAACATCGACGCGCTGTCGATCGAGATCCGCGCGCCCATCGACCAGTTGGGATGCGCCGACGCCTGTTGCGGCGTCGCCTGCGCCATGCGCTCCAGCGGCCAGTCGCGGAACGGCCCGCCCGAGGCGGTGAGGATGATGCGCTCGGGCTTCGCGGTCTTCTCCAGCACCTGAAAGATCGCGCTGTGCTCGCTGTCCACCGGGATCAGCGTGGCGGCGCCCTCGGCGATGGCGCGCAGGAACAGCGGCCCGGCGGCCACCAGACATTCCTTGTTGGCCAGCGCCACGGTCGCGCCGCGCGCCGCCGCCGCCAGCGTCGGCGCCAGCCCCGCCGCGCCGACGATGCCCGCCATCACCC
>CAZRFB010000450.1:0-5282 GCA_964599185.1 uncultured Rhodobacterales bacterium
GCGGCGCTGACCGACAGCGTCTCGCGGCTGACCGGCGCGCTGTCGGAGCGCGAGGCGGCGGCGGGCGACGGGCGCGTGGTGGCGCTGCTGGAGACCATCGCCGCGCGGCTGGAGAAGCCGCAGGCCGACGGCGACGGCTTCGACGATCTGGAGGTGCGCAGCCGTCTGCGCAGCATCGACCGCCACCTGATGGCGCTGCTTGAGGAGAGCGCCGCCGGGCGGCAGGACGCGGTGGCGGAGCTGCGCGCCGAACTCGCCACGCTGGCGCGCGCTGTGGCGCAGCTATCCCAGCGCGACGAGGCTTAAGCCATGGCGCTGGCCCGCCGCAACGAAGGGCGCGCCATGGCGATGGCGTGGCCGGGCTTCGTCGATGCGATGACCGCGCTGTTGCTGGTGGTCATGTTCGTGCTGACCATCTTCATGATCGTGCAGTTCACCCTGCGCGAAAGCCTGTCGGGCGCGCAGTCGCGGCTGAGCGCGCTGACCACCCAGCTTGCGCAACTGTCCAACGTGCTGGCGATGGAGCAGTCGCGCGCCGAGGATCTGGAGGGCGAGGTCGCGCGGCTGTCCGCGACGCTGACCGAGGGCCGCGCCGAGACCGCGCGGCTCGACGCGCTGGCGCAGGCGCTGGGGGCCGAGCGCGACGCGCTGAGCGCGCGCGTCACCGAATTCGAGGCGCGCATCGCCGCGCTGATCGGCGAACGCGACGCGGCGCAGGGCGCGCAGGCGACGGCGGAGGGCGACGCGGCGCAGGCGGCGCGCGATCTGACGGCGGCGCGCATGCGGCTGAGCGCGCTGGAGGCGGCGCAGACCCGCAGCGTCTCCGAGGCTGAGGCGCTGCGGCTGACGCTTGCCACCTTGCGCAGCGAGATCAGCGCCGAGGCCGAGGCGGCGCGGCTGGCCGCCGCCCGCGCCGACGCGATGGCCGCGCTCGCCGAGCAGCTTCGCGCGGAGAAGGCGCAGGCCGAAGGGGCGGCGGCGGTCGCGCGCGACACGCTCGACGCCGCCGAGCAGGCCCGCCTGCTGGAGGCCGCCGCCGCCGAGGCGCTGCGCCAGCGGCTGAGCGACGCGACCTCCGAATTGTCGGCGATGAGCCTGATCCTCGACGAGGAGCGCCGCCGCGCCGAGGACACCCTCACCAAACTCGCCGCCGCCGAAGCCGCCCGTCGCGACCTGACGCTGGAGCGCGACCAGGCGCTGAGCGCGGCGGAGCGCGAGCGCGCGCTGCTGGCCGTCGCCCGCGCGCGGCTGGGCGAGACGCAGGCGACCACGGTCGATCAGGCGCGCGAACTGGCCGCGCTCAACGCCCAGACCCGCGCGCTGCGCGAGCAACTCGGCGCGTTGCAGGCGTCGCTGACGCAGGCGGAGGCGGCGGATGCGGAGGCGGAGGTGCAGATCGCGGCGCTGGGCGAGCGGCTGAACGCCGCGCTGGCGCGCGAGGCGGCGCTGCAGCGGCGCGAGGCGGAGCGGCTGCGCGAGGAAAATCGCGATCTCGCATCCTATCGCTCGGAGTTCTTCGGCCGGATGCGCGAGATCCTCGGCGGGCGCGACGACGTGCGGGTGGTCGGCGACCGCTTCGTGTTCCAGTCCGAAGTGCTGTTCGACACCGGCTCCGCCGCGCTGGGCTTTGAGGGCCGCGCCAACCTCTCGCGGCTGGCCGCCGCGATCCGCGAGGTGCGCCCGGAGATACCGGAGGGTATCGACTGGATCCTGCGCATCGACGGCCACACCGACGCGCGCGGCCCGGTCGCGGTCAACTGGCGGCTGAGCCAGGAGCGCGCGCTGGCGGTCGCCGCCTACCTGATCGACGTGGAGGGCCTGCCGCCCGAGCGCCTCGCCCCCACCGGCTTCGGCCCGTTCCAGCCGGTGGACGCCGGAACGTCGGAGGCCGCCTTCGCGCGCAACCGCCGCATCGAGGTCAAGTTCACCGAACGCTGAAGCGACTGCTCACCGCGCGCTGAAGCGGCCAAGCGCCCGTTTGCGCCGCCTGCGCGCGCCCGCTAGACTCGCTCTCCATCTCAAGGGAGGCGAACCATGGCGATGACCCGCAAGGAGGAGGCCCGCGCGCTCGACGCGGAGGAGCGTGATCTGGTCGCGCGCTCGCACCATCCCGCGGTGCAGACGCTCGACGACGCCGACCTGGCGCAGCTCAAGGCGCTGATCCGCACGCGGCGCGACCGCGCCAGATCCCTCGCGCACCAGAAGCGCCGCGAGATGCGCGGCAAGGCGGCGCCGCGCGGCGCCGAGGTCGCGCGGGCGGACGCCGGCTCAAGCCGCAAGGTCGAGGCGCTGGCGGCGGCGATGCGGCGGCTCAACGTCGAACACGCGCGCCGGGGCAAGATGCGGGCGCGCCTGACGCTGATCGCCAACCAGCAGCGCGCGCTGATGATGGCGCAGGGCGTGGAATGGCCACACGAGAGCCTCAACACCCGCACCGCGCACGCCGGGATGCGCGCCGTCGCCAACACCCGAATCCGCCGCATCGGCAGCGCGCGCGAGGCGGGCCGCGTCAGCCAGTTCGTGCGCAACGCGCAGGCCAGGCGCGACGCGCGCTGAGGACTGCGCCCTCTCGCGCGGGCCTTGCATCGCGCGCGCCATGCGGCGACCCTTGGCGCGACATCCCGCCAGAAAAAGGCGGGGGCGCATGGGAGGAGGCTTGGCGATGCTGGGGTTGATGCAGGACTGGCCGCTGCGCGTCTCGCGCATCATCGACCACGCCGCGCGCTATCATGGGCGGCGCCGCATCGTCTCGGCCACGGCCGAGGGGCCGCTCATTGAGACCGACTGGGCCGCCGTGCGCCATGGCGCGCTGAAGGCTGTGCAGCGGCTTCAGCGGCTGGGGCTGCGGCCCGGCGACCGCGTCGGGGTGATGGCGTGGAACACCGCGCGCCACCTTGAGCTGTGGTATGGCGCGCCCGGCGCCGGGGGCGTCGCCCACTCGCTGAACCCGCGCCTGTTCGCCGATCAGCTTGTCTATATCGTCAACCACGCCGGCGACCGCTTTCTCGCCTTCGACCCCGACCTCGCGCCGGTGATCGCCGCCATCGCGCCGCGCCTGACCACGGTGGAGCGCTTCCTGTGCCTGACCGACGCCGCGCACATGCCGCAGACCGCGTTCGACGCGCTGGCGTGGGAGGACCTGCCCGCCGACGGCGACGGGGCGTGGACGCAAGGCGACGAGAACGACGCCTGCGGGATATGCTACACCTCCGGCACCACGGGAAACCCCAAGGGCGTGGTCTATTCCCACCGCTCCAACGTGCTGCACGCCATGGCGATGATCCAGCCCGACATGCTGGCGCTGTCCTCGCGCGACATGCTGATGCCGGTGGTGCCGCTGTTTCACGCCAACGGCTGGTCCGCCGCATTCTCCGCCCCGATGGCGGGCGCAGGGATGGTCATGCCGGGGCGCGACCTGAGCGCGCCCGCGCTGCACGCGATGCTGGAGCGCGGCGTCACCATCACCGCCGCCGTGCCGACCGTGTGGCTGGCGCTGCTCGACCACATGCGGCGCGAGGGCCTTGGCCTCAGCACGCTCAAGCGGGTGGTGATCGGCGGATCGGCCTGCCCGCAAGCGGTGATCGAGGCGTTCCAGCGCGACTATGGCGTGACCGTGCTGCACGCCTGGGGGATGACCGAGACATCGCCGCTGGGGTCTTTCTGCTCGCTCAAGCCCGAGGTCGCCGCCCTGCCCGAGGCCGAGCGCATGGCGGTGCAACTGAAGGTCGGCCACCCGCCGTTCAGCGTCGATCTCGACCTGCGGGACGACGCGGGCGCGCCGGTGGCGTGGGACGGCGAAAGCCGCGGGCGGCTGGTGGTGCGCGGCCCCGGCGTGGTGCGGCGCTATCTGGGCGCGCAGACGGACGCGGCGGACGCCGAAGGCTGGTTCGACACTGGCGACGTGGCGACCATGGACGCCCTCGGCTATGTGCGCATCGTCGATCGCACCAAGGACGTGATCAAGTCGGGCGGCGAGTGGATCAGTTCGATCGACCTGGAGAACGCCGCCGTCGCCTGCCCCGGCGTGGCGGAGGCGGCGGCGGTGGGCGTGGCGCATCCGACATGGGGTGAGCGCCCGGTGCTGGTGGTGGCGGCTGCGCCCGGCGCGACGCTGGCGCGCGAGGCGCTGTTGGCGCACATGGCGGCGCGGTTCGCGAAATGGCAGGTTCCCGACGACGTGGTGTTCATGGCGGAGCTGCCGCACACCGCCACCGGCAAGCTGTCGAAACTGGCGCTGCGCCAGCGGCTTGAGACGATGGGTTATCGTTTGCCCACCGCGTGATATGCAAGAAGCGCGGGTGAACGCCCTGGCGGGACGACGGCTAGAAAGGTCGATGGCAGGCGATGACGGCTCTGGCGCGCTATGACTTGCTCGAAGCCGTCGGCTGGTACGCCGAACGGCCCGAGCGTGAGCCGGTCGAGGTGCTGGTCAGCTTTGGCGACGCCTCGCTGACCATCCTGCGCTTTGACGACACGCCGCTGGCGCACTGGCCGCTGGGGTCGTTGGTCGAGACGCCGGGCGCCGCGCCGCTGACGCTGGCCCCCGACGCCGACGCGCCGGAGCGGCTGGCGCTGAGCGACGCCGAGATGATCGCGGCGATCCGCGCGCTGCGCCCCGGCGGCGCCCGCAAGCAGCCTTCGGCCGCGCGGGCGCGCGCCCGGCGGCTGGCGCGGCGCGCTGCGGCGCTGGCGGCGGCGGCGCTGGCGCTTTTCGCGCTGTGGCTGGCGACGCCGCGCCTGATCGACGCGCTGGCGGAGCAGACCCCGCCCGACGCGCGCGCCGCGCTGGGCGACACCGCCATCGCGCGCTTCGCGGGCGACGCCGCCTGCGACACGGTCGCCGGGCGGCGGGCGCTGATCGCGCTCGGCAAGCGGCTGTCGGCGGCGCAGGGCGGCGGGCCGGTGGTGCTGCGCGTCGCGGCGCTGGCTGCGCCCGCGCCGGAAGTTCAGGCGCTTGCGGCGCCGGGCGGCCGGGTGGTGCTGTTCGCCGCGACGCTGGATGCCGCCGAAAGCGAGGACGCGCTGTTGCGCGCGGCGGCGGCGGCGCTGGCGCAGGCGGCGCTGCGCTCCCCCACCGCCGCCGCGCTGCGCGACGCCGGGCTGATGGGCCTGCGGCTGGCGCTGACCGGCGATCTGCGCGGCGCGGGGTTGACCGGGGCCGCCGTGGCCGCCCTGCGCGCGCCCGCGCTGGCGCCGCCGGAGGCGGTGGCGGCGACGGTGGCGCACACCATGGCGGCGCTGGCGGCGGATGGCGCCCCGGCCCTGCCCGAGGCGTCATGGCG
>CAZRFB010000451.1:0-3815 GCA_964599185.1 uncultured Rhodobacterales bacterium
CCCACTCGGAAGTGAAGACGCAACGCCCGCCGATGCTCTCCATCGCGAGACGCAGCCCGCCGATGCCAGCAAACAAATCTATGAACGTAAATCCGTCCGTCATGGCTGGGCGCTCCCGTCGTGTTTCCTTGGCTCTTTTGAGGCGCGCGGGCGTCAATCACCACATCTCGGTATGTTGTGCATCTGCTTGCCTATCTCCAGGGTATCCCGCATCCCGTAGATTGTCAGCACCTTCCTTTAGTTCCAGTCATGTTCTGCCGTCGCGACCCGCCGATTTCTCCCTCCACACCCGCGCGCGCGTCAGGCGGGCGGCGTCTCGGCCACCTCGCCCGCGCCCAACGCCGCCAGCATCGCGCGCAGGGCGTCCGCCGCGCGCTCCAGCGCCGCGCGGTCGGCGCAGCGCGCCACCAGCGTCGATCCCAGCCCGCCGCGAAAGAACGGGTAGCTGCCAAAACTCACCTCGGGCATCGCCTCGGCCAGCGCGCGCAGCGGCCCGGCCAGATCGCCCTCCGCCACGGCGGCGCGGAAACTCCACGCCAGCACCGGCGCGGCCCCGGTCAGCGTGGGGCGCACGCTCTCGACCATCGCCTGAAAGATCGCGGGCACCCCCGCCATCACGAACACGTTGCCAAGGCGGAACCCCGGCGCCTGGCTGACCGGGTTGAGGATCAGGCTGGCGCCGTCCGGTATCCGCGCCATGCGCAGCCGCGCCTCGTTGAGGTCGGCGGGGCTGGCGTAATAGGCGGCGAGGATCGCGCGCGCATCCTCCCGCACGCCGATGCTCACCCCGAACGCCTGCGCCACGCTGTCGGCGGTGATGTCGTCATGCGTGGGGCCGATGCCGCCGGAGGTGAAAACGTAATCATAGGCTTGGCGCAGATCGTTCACATGGCGCACGATCTGGGGCGCCTCGTCAGGGCACACCCGCGCCTCGCGCAGCGCGATCCCCGTCGCGGTCAGCACGCCCGCCAGATGCCCGGTGTTGGCGTCGCGGGTGCGCCCCGACAGAACCTCGTCGCCGATCACCAGCATCGCCGCCGTCGGTCTGGCCATCGTCCGCCTCCTTGCACCGCTTCGCCCCACGGGATAGGGCGCGGCATGGAGTTCGCCAAGCCCCTCATGCGCGCCACGCTGCTGCGCCGCTACAAGCGCTTCCTCGCCGACGCGACGCTGGAGGGCGGCGCGACGGTGACGGCGCATTGCGCCAACCCCGGCTCGATGATGGGGCTGAACGCGCCCGGTCTGCCGATCTGGCTGGAGCCCAACGACGATCCGGCGCGCAAGCTGCGCTATTCCTGGAAACTGGCTGAGTTGCCCAACGGCCATTGGGCGGGGATCGACACCGGAACGCCGAACCGCGTGGTTGCGGAGGCGCTGCGCGCGCGGTCGATCCCGGAGCTTGCGGCTTACGGTCAGGTGCGCGCGGAAGTGCGCTATGGCGCCGCAAGCCGGGTGGATTTCCTGCTGACCGAACCGGCGCTGCCCGACGCCTATGTCGAGGTCAAGAACGTCCACCTGCGCCGCACCGGCGACTGGGCGGAGTTTCCCGACAGCGTGACGGCGCGCGGCGCGCGCCATCTCGACGAGTTGGGAAACATGGCCGAGCGCGGCGCGCGCGCGGTGATGCTCTATGTCATCCAGCGCACCGACTGCGCGCGCATGGCGATGGCCGCCGATCTCGACCCGGCCTATGCGGCGGCGTTCCTGCGCGCCCGCGCGCGGGGGGTGGAGGCGCTGGCCTGGGTCTGCGCGATCTCTGCGCAGGGCGTGCGCCTGTCGCATCCGGCGCCGGTGCGCGACGCCGTGCGCCCTTGAACATGCGCGCAAGGCGCGCGACATTGCCGCGCATTCATCGGGAGAAAGTGAACGTGGAACGCAGCGCCGGTCCGGACCGCACCGCAGAGGGCATCAAGCTGCACGCCCCCGCCGATTTCGAGGGGATGCGCGCCGCCGGGCGGCTGGCGGCCGAGATCCTCGACCGCATCGCAGGCGAGGTGCGCCCCGGCGTCACCACCGGCGCGCTCGACGACATCATCCGCGAGGACATCTGCGCCCATGGCGCCACACCCGCGACGCTGGGCTACCGCGGCTACACCAAGTCGAGCTGCATCTCGATCAACCATGTGGTCTGCCACGGCATTCCCGGCGACAAGACGCTGCGCGACGGCGACATCCTCAACATCGACGTGACGGTGATCCTGGACGGCTGGTTCGGCGACACCTCGCGCATGTATGTCGCGGGCCGCGCCAACCTGCGCGCCCGGCGGCTGATCGACGTGACGCATGAGGCGCTGATGCGCGGGATCGTGGCGGTGCGGCCCGGCGCGACCTTTGGCGACATCGGCGCCGCGATCCAGACCTACGCCGAGAGCGAACGCTGCTCGGTGGTGCGCGATTTCTGCGGCCATGGTCTGGGCCGCGTGTTCCACGACGCGCCCAACGTGCTGCACTATGGCCGCCCCGGCGCCGGGCCCGTGCTGCGGCCGGGGATGTTCTTCACCATCGAGCCGATGATCAACCTCGGCCGCCCCGAGACCAAGATCCTCGCGGACGGCTGGACGGCGGTCACGCGCGACCGCTCGCTGTCGGCGCAGTTCGAGCACAGCATCGGCGTGACCGACGAGGGCTGCGAGATCTTCACGCTCTCCCCCGCAGGGCTGTTCCATCCGACCGGAGCGCAGTGAATGGCGCGCGCGAAGGGGCTGGCCGAAGCGCCGGGCCTGTTCGCGCAAGGCGGCGCCAACGGGGATGGCGCAGGCGGCGCGACGGCGGACAAGCCGCTCTACGCCGACCACCGCAAGCGGCTGCGCGCGCGTTTCGCCAGCGCCGGGCCTGACGCGCTGCCCGATTACGAACTGCTTGAGCTGGTGCTGTTCAGCGCCAACGCGCGGGCCGACATGAAGCCGCTCGCCAAGCGGCTGCTGGCGCGGTTCGGCGACTTCAACCATGTGATCTCCGCCGACCGCGCCCGGCTGGCGGAGGTGGAGGGCATGGGCGAGGCGGCGATCCACGCGCTCAAGATCGTCGAGGCCGCCGCCCACCGGCTGGCGCGCGCGCGGGTGATCAACCGGCCCGCGCTCGGCTCATGGGCCGCCGTGGTGGATTACTGCAAGACCGCGATGGCGCATGGCGACATCGAGCAGTTCCGCATCCTGTTCCTCGACAAGAAGAACGTGCTGATCGCCGACGAGCGGCAGGCGCGCGGCACGGTCGATCACGTGCCGGTTTATCCGCGCGAAGTGGTCAAGCGCGCGCTAGAGCTGAACGCCTCGGCGCTGATCCTGGCGCACAACCACCCCTCGGGCGACCCGACCCCCAGCCAGGCCGACATCGACATGACGCGGCGCATCCACGCCGCGCTGGCGGCGGTCAACATCACGCTGCACGACCACCTCGTGATCGGCAAGAGCCGCGACGCCAGTTTCCGCGCGCTCGGTCTGCTATAGACAGCGCCGCGCGCACGCGCGATGCTCAATGCGTCCGGGGAGCCTTGGAGCGTGCCTAAAGACGAGCAGAGCCTTGAGCTGACGCCCACCCTGATCCTGCGCGCCTACGCTGCGGGGGTTTTCCCCATGGCCGACGGCGCGGAGACCGACGGGGTTTTCTGGGTCGATCCGCGCAATCGCGGCGTGTTTCCGCTCGACCGCTTCCACGTGCCCCGGCGGCTGGCGCGGCGCATCCGCGCGGGCGGCTTCACCGTGACGGTGGATCAGGATTACGAGGCGGTGATCGACGCCTGCGCCGACCGTGACGAGACCTGGATCAACGGCGACATCCGCAGGCTTTATGTCGCGCTGCATCGCATGGGATACGCT
>CAZRFB010000452.1:0-7981 GCA_964599185.1 uncultured Rhodobacterales bacterium
GCGGCGCCGCGCTCGGCGCGCAGCGCGTCGAGAAACGGGCCGATCCAGCGGGCCGCCGCGCCGCTCACCGGATCGCGGCGCCGGGGATCTCGACCTCGATGGTTCGGGTCGGCGGCGGCAGGTCGGCCACCATCGCATAGATCGCACCGCCGAGCGCGGCGAGAACCGCCAGCATCAGCAGGTATCGCAACAGCCGTCCCATGCCCCGCTCGCCTCGCATCTTCACCCGCGCGCCTTGGCGGTGTACACCGCTGGATCGCCTGATGAAACCCCGCCGGAGAAAGCCCTTGTCCCGACACGCTCCCGCCCCCGCCGCCCGCTGCGCCCTGCGGCGCACGGTGGTGCTGGTGGGGTTGATGGGCGCGGGCAAGACCACGGTCGGCCGCCGTCTGGCCGAGGCGCTGGGCGCGCCGTTTCGCGACAGCGACGACGAGATCGCCCAGGCCGCCGGCATGGACGTGCCCAGCATCTTCGCCACGCTGGGCGAGGCGGCGTTTCGCGAGGGCGAGCAGCGGGTGATCCGGCGGCTGCTCGACGATCCGCCGCATGTGCTGGCCACCGGCGGCGGGGCGTTCATGAACCCCGCGACGCGCGCGGCGGTGCGTGCGGGGGCGGTGTCGGTGTGGCTGCGCGCCGATCTTGAAACGCTGGTCGAGCGCACCGCGCGCAAGGCCGACAGGCCGCTGTTGCGCGCAGGCGATCCGGCGGAGATTCTGGCGCGGCTGATGGCGCAGCGCCACCCGACCTATGCGGAGGCCGACATCGTGATCGACAGCGAACCGGGTGCCCCGCACGAGTCGGTGGTCGAAAGGATCGTCGCGGCGTTGCGCCGGGCGGGCGCGCTGAGGGCTGGCGCATGACCGGCGCCGGGGCGCCAGCGGCGCAGGTGCGCGTCGGCCTCGGCGCGCGCGGCTATGACGTGCTGATCGGTCCCGGCCTGATCGCGCAGGCGGGGCGCCTGATCGCGCCGTTCGCGCCGCGCGGGCGGGTGGCGGTGATCACCGACGAAACCGTGGCCGCCGTCTGGGGCGCGCCCTTGCGCGACGGGCTGGCGGCGGGGAACCTGAGCGTCGCGACGCTGGCGCTGCCGCCGGGCGAGGCGACCAAGTCGATGGCGCGGCTGGGCGAGGTTCTCGGCTGGCTGCTCGACCAGAAGCTGGGGCGCGACGATCTGGTGGTGGCGCTGGGCGGCGGGGTGATCGGCGATCTGGCGGGTTTCGCCGCAGCGGTGCTGAAGCGCGGCGTCGATTTCGTGCAGATCCCCACCTCGCTGCTGGCGCAGGTGGACAGTTCGGTGGGCGGCAAGACCGGGGTCAACGCGGCGCAGGGCAAGAACCTGATCGGCGCCTTTCACCAGCCGCGCCTCGTGCTGGCCGACATCGGTGCGCTGGAGACGCTGAGCGCCCGCGAGTTCCTCGCAGGCTATGGCGAAGTGCTGAAATACGGCCTGCTCGGCGATGCGGCGTTCTTCGGGTGGCTGGAGGCGAACGGCCCGGCGATGGCGCGCGGCGACCGCGCGGCGCGCGTCCATGCGATCCGGCGCAGCGTGGAGATGAAGGCCGAGATCGTGGCGCGCGACGAGTTCGAGACCGGCGAGCGCGCGCTGCTCAACCTCGGCCACACCTTCGGCCACGCGCTGGAGACCGCCACCGGCTATGGCGCGCGGCTGCTGCATGGCGAGGGCGTGGCGGTGGGCATGGGGCTTGCGTTCGACCTCTCGATGCGGCTCGGGCTGTGCCCGCAGGAGGCGCCGGGCCGGGTGCGCGCCCATCTGCGCGCCATGGGGATGAAGGCGACGCTGGCCGACATCGACGGGCCGCTGCCGGGCGCCGACGCGCTGCTGACGCTGATGGCGCAGGACAAGAAGGCGCGCGACGGGCGGATCGCCTTCGTGCTGGCCGACGACATCGGGCGGGCGCGGCTCATGCGCGACGTGGACCCTGCGCCGGTGCGCGACCTGCTGACCGAGGCGCTGATCGAGAAGGCCCGCGCCGCGTGAGCGACAGCTTCGACGCCGCGTTCCGCGACGATCTGGCGGAGACGCTGGCCGAAGCGTGGCGCAGGCTGGCGCGCGGCGCGGCGGACCGGCGCTCGGGCTTTCACACCGTGCAGCTTGCGTCGGTCGGCGCCGACGGCGGGCCGCGCCTGCGCACCGTGGTGCTGCGCGCGGTCACGCCGTCGCGGCGGCTGCTGCGCGTCCACACCGACGCGCGCGCGGCCAAGGCGGCGGAGCTGGCGGCGGATGCGCGGGTCGAGATCTGCGGCTATGACGCGCAGGCGAAGATGCAGATCCGCCTGCGCGGGCGGGCGACGCTGCACGGCGCCGACGCGGTGGCGGATGCGGCCTGGGCCGCGTCGGGGCAGGGGTCGCGCATGGCCTATCGCGGCGCGGCGGCCCCCGGCGCCGCGCTGGAGCGGCCCAAAGACGTCGATCCGCAAACGCGCGAGCCGCTGTCCGATCTGGGCCGCGAGAATTTTCTGGCGGTGACGGTGACGGTCGCGCGGCTGGAGTGGCTCTATCTCGCCGCCTCCGGCCACCGCCGCGCGGTCTATGCGTGGAGCGGAGAGGCCCCGGAGGCGGCATTGTCGGCGCGCTGGCTTGCGCCCTGACCAGCCCCCTGACCCGCCCCCTGACCAGCCTCTGCGGCCATGCGCAGCGCCGCGATCTCGTCGCGGCGGCGCGCGGTGTAGGGATCGACGCCGCGCCGGTTGCGCGTGCGCGCGCTCAGGGCAGCCTCGGCCTCGTCATACAGGCCGCCGCGCATCGCCGCCTCCACCATCAGCCGCATGAACACGTCGCGCTGGGCGTGGCTGCCGCCGATGCGCGGCAACACCCGCCACGCCTGCATCAGCTGGCTGTAGGCCGCGCGATGCGCGCCGGCGGCGAAGGCGCACAGGCCGCGCGCGGCGGGAACCCCCGCCTCCGCCGCCGCCTGCGCCATGTCGCCCGCGCCCGCCGCGTCGCGCAGCGCCAGCCGCTCGGCCAGAAGCGCTCCCTCCGCCGTGCGTCCGGCGCCGTTCAGCGCCATCAGATAGTGCAGATCGGCGAACACGTTGCCGCCGTCGCCGACGCGCCCCGAGGCCAGCGCGGCCAGTTCGTCCCAGCGCGCGCCCACCGCCACGTCCTCGATCTCCAGCCGCGCCAGCAGCGAGGCGGCGTTGGCGATGTCGCGGTAGTCGTCGGTCTTCGTCTCGCGCACCTTGCTGTCATAAAGCGCCAGCGCAGGCCCGGTCGCGCCCCGATCAAGGTGGAACAGCGCCAGATGCCACCAGACATGGCCGCCAAAATTGTTGCAATGCGCCCACTGCCCGGTTGCGCCCACCAGCAGGCGCACACCGTCGTCGGGCCGGGCGGTCATCTCATAGACATGGGCGACCGCGTGCAGCCCCCAGGCGTCGTCGGGCGCCAGCGCCAGCCCCGCGCGCCCGCGCGCCTCCGCCGCGTCATAGGCGGCGGTCTCCTCCAGCGCGAAGGCGTGGCAGCCTGCGGCGTAGCCTGCGTGGGGATGGTCGCGGAACGCATCCGCCACCGCCTCGACCGAGCGGCGCATTCCCGCCGCGTCGCCCAGCACGAAGCGGATCGCGTGGCCCAGCTTCATCGCCAGACTGTCGCGCGGCCAGCGCAGCAGCAGCGCGTCGAGCTGGTCGGCGGCGGCGGACAGCCTGCCCGAAAGCGCGGTCTCCAGCGCCGCCACAAAAAGCCGCTCACGCGCGTCGGCCCCGCCCGCCGCCGCCGCGTCGCTGGCCCGCGCCAGCGCGGCGCGCGCCGCCGCCACCGTCTCGCGCCGCCCGAGCAGAAGCTGGAAAAAGCCCATCGTCGCGTGGCCCATGGCGAAGCCGGGGCAGGCGGCCAGCGTCGCGCCCAGATGCTGCGGCGTGCTGGCGCCATGGGCGAGGAAGGCGGTGACGCAGGCGTTCCAGGCGTCGCGCGCGGCGGCGTCGTCCAGCGTCACGGCGTAGCCGCAGGCGTCGGTCATGGTCATGGCTCAGCGCTCCCTGTCTCTTGCGACATTCTTAGACCGCAAGTGGGGGCGCTTGGCGGCTGGATTGCGGCGGGCGCCGCAATTGTGACCGCCGCGTGAGCGGCAAGCCTGCCCGCCGCGTGAGCGGCTCTCAGCGCCGCCCTTCGCCATAAAGCGCTTCGGCGCGTTTCTCGAAGGCGCGCACGATGCGCTGCATCGCCTCGCCGAACACAATGCCGATGATCGCCTGCAGGGTGCGCGACTTGAATTCGAAATCGACGAAGAAATCCACCACGCAGGCGTCGGGCCCGTCGGGGATGAACGCCCAGTGGTTGTTGAGGTATCGGAACGGGCCGTCGAGATACTCCACGTCGATCACCCGCTCGGCCTCGCCGGTCGCGGGGCGCAGGGTGACGCGGCTGGCGAAGCGTTCGCGGAACACCTTGAACGAGATCACCAGATCGGCGTCGATCACCTCGCCGCCCGGCGCGCCCTCAAGTTCGCGGCGGCTGCGGATGCGCGCGGCCTGACACCACGGCAGGAATTCCCGATACGCCTCGACATCCGCGATCAGCGCATACATCTGATCGGCGGAATAGGGCATCTTGCGTTTTTCGGTGTGGGTGGGCATGGACTTCGACCGGATTGACGTGACGCGCCCCTGATGGGCCATGCCCGGCGCGAGCGCAAGGAGGCCATCATGCGACCCTATGTAATCGACCCGATGATCCCCGAGGGCGCCATCGCCGAGCGCGTGGCGGGGCTGGCCGCCGAAATCAACCAGGCCTTCGCCGACACCGAAAAACTGGTGGTGGTGGGGCTGCTGCGCGGCTCGTTCATCTTCATCGCCGATCTGGTGCGCAAGCTGACCGTGCCGGTGGAGATCGACTTTCTTGAGGTGTCGTCCTACGGCGACGCCACCACCTCCAGCCGCGAGGTCCGCGTGCTCAAGGATCTGCGCGGCGAGATCGCGGGCCGCGACGTGCTGGTGGTGGAGGACATCATCGACACCGGCCACACCCTGGCCGCCGTCACCCGCCTGTTGCGCACGCGCGCGCCTGCGCGGCTGGAGGTCTGCGCGCTGCTCGACAAGCCGTCGCGGCGCGAGACGGCGGTGCAGGCGCGCTGGGTGGGGTTCGAGATCCCCGACGCCTTCGTGGTCGGCTACGGCATCGACTACGCCCAGCGCGACCGCAACCTGGCCCATATCGGCGCGGTGCGCTTCACGGATGACGCATCCGGCGACAAATTCGGCGGCGCATCCGCATGATGCGCCCGCTGCGCCTGGGTTCGCTGGGCGAGGGCGGGCCGCCGCCGGGCTTGTGGCGCTATGTCTGGCGGGTCAGCGGCTGGCGGCAACTGGGGCTGGCGGCGCTGGCGCTGGTGGCGACCGGCTTGAACGTGGCGCCGATCGAGATCCAGCGCCGGATGATCGACGACGCGATCCTGGGCGGCGACAAGGCGCTGCTGCTGGGTCTGGGGCTGGCCTATGCGGCGGCGGTGCTGGCGCTGGCGCTGGTGAAATACGCGCTGAAGCTGGGGCAGGGCTGGCTGAGCGAGAGCGTGGTGATCCGCGCGCGGCGCACCCTGCTCAGCCACGAGCGCGACCGCAAGAACCCAGGCAGGAACGGCGGCGGCGCCACGGTGTCGGTGCTCAGCACCGAGCTCGACAACATGGGCGGCTTCGTCGGCGCCGCGCCCAGCCAGGCGTTCGCCGATCTCACCATGCTGCTGGGCGTGCTGGGCTACATGACCTGGGTCAAGCCGGAGGTCGCGTGGATCAGCCTGATCCTGCTGGTGCCCAATCTGGTGGTGGCGCCGCTGCTGCAAAAGCGGCTCAACCATCTGACCTCGGTGCAGGTCGAGACCCGGCGCGACTTCAGCGACGCGGTGACCGAGCGGCGCGGCGAAGGGCCGACCGACCGGCTGGTGGAGATCCTCTACAGCAACCGCATCCTGTTCCACATCTGGAAGAACCTGCTGAAATCCGCCATCGCGCTGCTGGGCGCCGCCGCGCCGCTGGGGGTGCTGGTGGTTGGCGGGCTGCTGGTGATCGACGACGCCGCCTCGGCGGGCATGATCGTCGCGTTCCTCGCCGGCCTGCAACGCATCAGTGGGCCGATCCGCGACCTGATCGGCTTCTACCGTCAGGCCGCGCAGGCGCAGGTGCAGTATTGCATGATCACGAAGTGGATGTGAGGCCGGGCGGTCACACCGCCCCCAGCTTCGCCAGCCGCGCCGCGCGCAGCCGGGCGAAATCATCGCCGGCGTGATAGCTGGAGCGCGTCAGCGGCGTCGCCGACACCATCAGGAACCCCTTGGCGTAGGCGGTCTGCGCATAGGCGGCGAATTCGTCGGGCGTGACGAACCGCTCGATGGCGTGGTGCTTTTTGGTGGGTTGCAGATACTGGCCGATGGTGAGGAAATCGACGTCGGCCGCGCGCATGTCGTCCATCACCTGCAGCACCTGCGTGCGCGTCTCGCCGAGGCCCACCATCACGCCGGACTTGGTGAACATCGCCGGATCAAGCTCCTTGACCCGCTGCAACAGCCGCAGCGAGGCGAAATAGCGCGCGCCGGGGCGCACCTCCGGGTAGAGGCCGGGCACGGTTTCGAGATTGTGGTTGAACACGTCCGGGCGCGCGGCGACCACCGCCTCCAGCGCCTCGGGGCCGCATTTCAGGAAATCCGGCGTCAGCACCTCGATGGTGGCGTCTGGGCGCTTGCGGCGGATCGCGCGGATGGTCTGGGCGAAATGCGCGGCGCCGCCGTCGCTCAGGTCGTCGCGGTCAACCGAGGTGATCACGACATGGTTCAGCCCCAGCTTCGCCACCGCGTCGGCCACCCGCGCAGGCTCGAAGGCGTCGAGCGCCTGCGGGCGGCCGGTGGCGACGTTGCAGAAGGTGCAGCCGCGCGTGCAGATCTCGCCCATGATCATCATGGTGGCGTGGCCCTGCGACCAGCACTCGCCGACGTTGGGGCAGCCCGCCTCCTCGCACACCGTCGAGAGCCGGTGCTCGCGGATGATCTCGCGCGTCTGGGCGTAGCCGGGCGAGCCGGGGGCCTTGACGCGGATCCATGCGGGCTTGCGCGGGCTGTCGGCGTCGGCGCGGTGCGCCTTTTCGGGGTGGCGCTGCGCCTTGTCGGTGAGGTCGCGGGGAGGGATGGTCACGGTGGTTCGCCTCGGTGCTGCGGCGGCATTCGCCTTGGTGCTGCGGCGGCGCTGCGGCGCGGTCGCCTGTGGCGGTTATAGGCGCGCGCCGCCCTGCTGTCATCCGCGTCGCGCGCGCGGCCCCTTTCCGCAGCGCCGCCATGGTGAAATAACGCCCGCACGCCAGCCTTGGGAGGCCCCGATGAAGATTCGCGACGCGCTCACCTTCGACGACGTGCTGTTGGAGCCCGCCGCCTCGGACGTAACCCCCGGCGAGGTGGACACCCGCACCTTCGTCACGCCGGGCATCGCGCTCAACATTCCGCTGATCTCCTCGGCGATGGACACCGTGACCGAAGCCGAGATGGCGATCGCCATGGCGCAGGCGGGCGGGCTTGGCGTGATCCACCGCAACCTCACCGTGCTTGAGCAGGCCGATCAGGTGCGCCGCGTCAAGCGCTTCGAATCGGGCGTGGTCTATAATCCCGTCACGCTGGACCCCGATCAGACGCTGGGCGACGCGCGCGCGCTGCAACGGCGCTATGGCGTGACCGGCTTTCCAGTGGTGGACGCGGAGGGGCGGCTGCAGGGCATCCTCACCAACCGCGACATGCGCTTCGCCGAGGATGAGACCATCCCGGTGTCGCTCCTGATGACCAACGAGAACCTCGCCACGGTGCGCGAGCCGGTGGACCTCGCCTCGGCGAAAAAGCAGCTTCAGGCGCGGCGCATCGAAAAGCTGCTGGTGGTGGACGACCACGGCAAATGCGTCGGGCTGCTGACCGTCAAGGACATCCAGAAATCGGTGCTGAACCCGCAGGCCTGCAAGGACGAGATGGGCCGCCTGCGCGTGGCGGCGGCGACCACG
>CAZRFB010000453.1:0-2370 GCA_964599185.1 uncultured Rhodobacterales bacterium
ACCGGCGCGCCGTTCTCCAGAAAGCGCAGTTGCTCAAGGCCCTCGAACCGCTCCAGCGGTCCGACCGGCCAGCCCATATAGGCCGCCAGCGCCGCAGGCCGGTAGGCATAGACGCCGACATGGTGATAGACTGTCGGCCCCTCGGAGAGCGGCAACGCCGGATCGACGTAGGGCAGCACCTCCTTGGAGAAATACAGCGCCGCGCGCGCGGCGGTCATCACGGCGGTGGTGGCGCCCACGCGGCCCGCGCGCCGGTCGGCGCGGAAGGCGGCCAGCGCATCGTCGTCGCAGCGCAGCACCGGCGTCGCCACCTGCACCTCCGGGCGGTCGCGCAGTTCCGCGATCAGCGCCTCGACGAACCACGGCGGCGTCAGCGGCGCGTCGCCCTGCAGGTTGACCACGATCCCGGCGCCCGGCAGCGCCGCCAGCGCCTCGGCGCAGCGCTCGGTGCCGTTGGCGCAGGTCTCCGAGGTCATCGCCACCTCGGCGCCGAAGCCGCGCGCGGCGTCGGCGATGCGGGCGTCGTCGGTGGCGATCACCACGCGGTCCACGCCCTGCACCGCCAGCGCGGCCTCCCAGCTGCGCTGGATCAGCGGCTTGTCAACGCCGGTCACGCCGGTCAGCGGCGCCAGCGGCTTGCCGGGAAAACGCTGCGAGGCGTAGCGGGCGGGGATGACGATGACGACGCTCAAGCGGGGTGTCTCCGGTCAGACCATCTCGACCGCGACGGCGGCGAACATGCAGACCGTGGCGATCAGCACCATCAAGTGCCAGATCGCATTGTTGAAGGGAAGCCTCTCCCACAGGAAGAACCCCACCCCGACGGAATAGAGCGCCCCGCCCGCCGCCAGCAGCCAAAGCCCCTGCGGCGACAGCGCGGCCTCCATCTCCGACCAGACCCACACCCCCGCCCAGCCCAGCGCCAGATAGAGCGCGACCGACAGCCGCTCGAACCGCATCGGCGCGAACAGCTTCAGCGCCAGTCCGGCGCCCGCCACGCTCCACACCGTCGCCAGCAGCCCCGGCCCGGCGCCCGCGCCCATCGAGATCGCGGCGAACGGCGTGTAGGTGCCCGCGATCTTGAGGTAGATCGCGCCGTGATCCAGCCTGCGCAGCGCCGCGCGCCAGCGGGGCCTGCGCGACAGGTGATAGGCCGCCGAGGCGCCCAGCATCACCAGCATGGTCGCGGCATAGACCGACACCGCCGCGACGGTGGCGCCGTCCGCACGCAGCCACGCCAGAGCGATCAGCGTCGGCCCGGCGACGGCGGCGAAGGCCAGCCCGGCGAGATGCACCATGAGATCGGCGCGCAGTTCGGCGCGGCTGTAGCGTGTCCAGCTCATCGCCGCGCTCCGCTTTTGGGCGCGCTTGTTCGGCGGGCGCCCTCGCGCCTATAACGGTCTTCGCCGCGCCCGTGACGCGCGCGCGCCGCAGCCGGAGACGCCCCTTGTTCGCGCACCGATCCCTCCTTGGCGTCGAGCCGCTGTCACAGGCCGACATTCTCACGATTCTCGATCTTTCTGAAGATTACGTGGCGCTGAACCGCCGCCGCGACAAGAAGCAGGCGGTGCTGCGCGGCCTCACCCAGATCAACCTGTTCTTCGAACCCTCCACCCGCACCCAGGCGAGCTTCGAGCTGGCCGGAAAGCGGCTGGGCGCCGACGTGATGAACATGTCGGTGGCGTCCAGTTCGGTGAAGAAGGGCGAGACGCTGATCGACACGGCGGTGACGCTGAACGCCATGCACCCCGACCTGCTGGTGGTGCGCCACGCGATGTCCGGCGCGGTGGCGCTGCTGGCCGAGAAGGTCAACTGCGCGGTGATCAACGCGGGCGACGGCGCGCATGAGCATCCCACCCAGGCGCTGCTCGACGCGCTGACCATTAGGCGGCGCAAGGGGCGGCTGCAGCGCCTCACGGTGGCGATCTGCGGCGACATCGCCCACAGCCGGGTGGCGCGCTCCAACATCATGCTGCTCGACAAGATGGAGAACCGCATCCGCCTGATCGCGCCGCCCACGCTGCTGCCGCCTGCGGTGGATCGCTGGCGCGTCGAGGTGTTCGACGACATGGCGAAGGGGCTGGAGGGCGCCGACGTGGTGATGATGCTGCGGCTGCAGACCGAGCGGATGGCGGGCGGCTTCGTGCCCAGCGTGCGCGAGTTCCACCACCGCTATGGCCTCGACCGCGAGAAGCTGGCGCACGCGAAGCCCGACGCCATCGTGATGCACCCCGGCCCGATGAACCGCGGGGTTGAGATCGACGCGCAGGTGGCCGACGATCTGGAGCGCTCGGTGATCACCGAACAGGTGGAGATGGGCGTGGCGGTGCGCATGGCGGTGCTGGACCTGCTGGCGCGGCAGATACCGGG
>CAZRFB010000454.1:0-5681 GCA_964599185.1 uncultured Rhodobacterales bacterium
TCGGCGCAGCTCGACGCCTTCCGCGCCGGGCTGATCGACTTTCGCGAGGAGAACTCGGCGTCGAACTGGGCGGAGCGCTATGACTTCGCTGCGGCGCGCGATGGCCGCGTGCAGCGGCGCGAGGTGGCGCTGGAGGGGCCGAAGCGGGTGCAATACCTCGCGATGAACCTGCGCCGCGAAAAATTCCGCGACATCCGCACCCGTGAGGCGCTGAGCCTGGCCTTCGACTTCGAGTGGACCAACCGCACGATCTATTTCGAGCAATACGCCCGGCCGCGCAGCTTTTTTCAGGGTGGCGGCGACCTGATGCCCGACGCGCCGCCCGACGCGGCGGAGCTGGCGCTGCTGGAGCCGTTTCGCGGCAGTATCCCCGATGCGGTGTTCGGGCCGGCCTACGCCCCGCCGGTCACCGACGGCCTGGGCCGCAACCGCAGCGGCCTGCGGCAGGCGCGCCGCCTGCTGGAGGACGCGGGCTGGCGCGAGGGGCGCGGCGGGCTGCTGGAGGACGCGCAGGGCAAGCCCTTCGAGATCGAGTTCCTCTCGGCGCAGGACACGCAGGAGCGCGTGATCGGCCCCTACATCGCCAACCTCGCCACGCTGGGGATCAGGGCGGCGTTCCGCGTGGTCGATGCGGCGCAATACGTCCGCCGCGTCAGTCAGGACCCGGATTTCGATTTCGACATGATCATCTGGGGCTTGGGCAACTCCGAGAGCCCCGGCAATGAGCAGCGCGAATTCTGGGGGTCGGAATCGGCGGCGCGGATGGGCTCGCGCAATGTCGGCGGCGTGGCCGATCCGGCGGTGGACGCGCTGATCGAGAAGGTCATCTTCGCCGAAGACCGCACCGCGCTGGCGGCGGCCAGCCGCGCGCTCGACCGCGTCCTGACCTGGAGCCATTACGGGATCATGCAGCTCTACACGCCCTTCGAGCGCATCGCGTGGTGGGACATGTTCGGCCACCCCGACCCGTTGCCGCCGCGCGACGTGGGCTTTCCGCAGGTCTGGTGGCGTGACGCCGACCGCGCCGCCGCGCTGGGGCCGCGCGGATGAAGGCGCTGGTTCTTGTGGCGCTGATCGCGCTGGGCGCGGTGTCGGCGCGGGCGGAGGTGGTGGTCAGCCACGGGCTGTCGGCCTTCGGCGATCTGAAATACCTCGCCGATTTCAGCCATTTTGACTATGTGAACCCGCAGGCGCCCAAGGGCGGCGCCATCGCCACGACCTCGGTGCGCGCCAACCAGACCTTCGACACGCTCAACGCCTACAGCTTGCGCGGCGATCCGCCGATGGGCCTCAGCGCGCCGGAGAACTTGGTTTATGACACGCTGATGGCCACGGCGGACGACGAGACCGACGCGGTTTACGGCCTCGTCGCCGCCCACGCCGAATTCCTGCCCGGCGGCGACTGGATCATCTTCGAGATGCGTCCGGAAGCCCGTTTCGCGGACGGCTCGGCGGTCACGGCGGAGGATGTCGTGTTCAGCTTCGAGAGCCTGAAAAGCGACGGCGCCGCGCCGCGCTTTCGCCTCTCCCTGCGCGACGTGACCGGCGCCGAGGCGCTGGGGCCGCACCGGGTGCGCTTCACCTTCGCGCCCGACGCGCCGAAGCGCGACCTGCCGATGCTGGTGGCGGGCCTGCCGATCCTGTCGAAGGCGTGGTTTGAAGGCCGCGACTTCGGCGCGCCCAGCATGGAGCAGCCGCTGGGATCGGGGCCCTATGCGGTCGAGAAGGCCGAGGCCGGGCGCAGCGTGACCTATCGCCGCCGCGACGACTATTGGGCGCGCGATCTGCCGGTGAACGTGGGGCGCTGGAACTTCGATGCGATCACCGTGGAGTATTTCCGCGACCGATCCGCCGCGATCCCCGCCTTGCAGGCGCGGGTGATCGACCTGCACGAGAGCTTTTCGTCCAAGGAATGGGCGGTGGATTATGACTTTGAGGCGATCCGCGACGGTCGCGTGATCCGCGAGACGCTGCCCGACCTCAGCCCCTCGGGCACGCAGGGCTTCTGGTTCAACACCCGCCGCCCGCATCTGAGCGATGCGCGCGTGCGCCAGGCGCTGGGCATGGCGTTCGACTTCGAATGGTCCAACCGGACGCTGTTCTACGACCTCTACCAGCGCACCACGAGCTTCTTCCAGACCACCGCGATGATGGCCGAGGGCGAGCCTTCGCCCGGGGAACTGGCGCTGCTTGAGCCGTTCCGCGACCGCCTGCCGCCGGAAGTGTTCGGCCCCGCCTTCACACCGCTGGTTTCCGAAGGCTCGGGGCGCAACCGCCAGGCGCTGCGCGCGGCGTCGCGGCTGCTGGACGACGCTGGGTGGGTTCTCGACGACGCGGGCGTGCGCCGCAACGCGGCGGGCGAGGCGCTGACGCTGGAGATCTTCGACGACAGCTCGGCCTTCGAGCGGATCGTCAATCCCTACATCCAGAACCTGCGCGCGCTGGGGGTGGAGGCCTCGTGGCGGCTGGTGGATGCGGCGCAGAACCAGCAGCGCACCAAGGACTTCGACTATGACGTGACCATCGCGCGATTCTCGCTCGGCGCCACGCCGGGGCCGGGCCTGCGCAATTTCTACCACTCCTCCAGCGCCGGCCAGCCGGGCAGCTACAACCTCAGCGGCGTCGCCGATCCGGTGGTCGATCATCTGGTCGAGACCATGATCGCCGCGCCCGACCGCGCGACGCTGAACGTCGCGGGCCGCGCGCTCGACCGGGTGCTGCGGGCGATGCACATCTGGTCGCCGCAATGGTTCAAGGCCAGCCACACCGTCGCCTATTGGGACAAGTTCGCCCGGCCCGCGATCAAGCCGCCCTATTCCCGCGCGATCCTCGACACCTGGTGGGTGGACCCGGCGCGCGAGGCCGCGCTGGATCCGCGGGGGCAGTGAGGATGGCGCGCAGCCCCCTCACCCCGACCCTCTCCCCCAGGGGGGAGAGGGGGCGTAGGCGGTCAACCGGGCGCCCTCTCTCGAGCCGTGGTGCCGTCCGCGCAGATATCGCCCCCTCTCCCCCTTGGGGAGAGGGTCGGGGTGAGGGGCGGCCAGCGCGCCCCTCATGGGTGCGCTGACATGGGCGCCTATGTCCTGCGCCGTCTGGCGCTGATCATCCCCACCCTGTTCGGCATCATGCTGATCAACTTCGCCGTGATCCAGTTCGCCCCCGGCGGCCCGGTGGAGCAGGTGATCGCGGAGCTGACCCAGACCGGCGCCGGCGCCACCGACCGCTTCTCCGGCGGCGGCGGCGATGCGACGGCGCAGGCGGCGGCGGGCGACGGCGGTTCGGGCTATCGCGGCGCGCAAGGCCTGGACCCGGCGTTCATTGCGCAAATCGAGAAGCAGTTCGGCTTCGACAAGCCGCCGCTGGAGCGGTTCGGCCTGATGCTGTGGAACTACGCGCGCTTCGACTTCGGCGACAGCTATTTCCGCTCGGCCTCGGTGATCGAGCTGATCGTGCAGAAAATGCCGGTGTCGATCTCGCTGGGCTTGTGGACCACGCTGCTCGCCTACCTCGTGTCGATCCCGCTTGGCATCCGCAAGGCGGTGAAGGACGGCACGCAGTTCGACGTGTGGACCTCCGGCGTGGTGATCGTCGGCTACGCGATCCCCGGCTTCCTGTTCGCGATCCTCTTGCGCACGCTGTTCAGCGAAGGCTCGGAGTTCTTGCCGTTCTTTCCGCTGCGCGGGCTGACCTCGTCGAACTTCGCGGAGCTGAGCCTGATGGGCCAGATCGCCGACTATTTCCGCCATATCGCCCTGCCGGTGCTGGCGATGGCGATCAGCGGCTTCGCGGTGCTGACCCTGCTGACCAAGAACAGCTTTCTCGACCAGATCAAGCTGCAATACGTCACCACGGCGCGCGCCAAGGGCTTAAGCGAGCGCGAGGTGCTCTATGGCCATGTGTTTCGCAACGCCATGCTGATCGTGATCGCGGGCTTTCCCGCCGCGTTCATCTCGATCCTGTTCACCGGCTCGCTGCTGATCGAGGTGATCTTCTCGCTCGATGGGCTGGGGCTGCTCGGCTATGAGGCGGTGCTGAACCGCGACTATCCCATCGTGTTCGGCACGCTTTTTATCTTCGGGCTGATCGGGCTGTTGCTGCAACTGCTGACCGATCTGGTCTATGTCTGGGTCGATCCGCGCATCGACTTCGAGAGCCGGGAGACCTGAGGATGGCGGTCAGCGCGTTTGACGCCCCTCCCGCGCGCCGGGGCTGGCTGGGCCTGCCAAGGCTCGACGCGGTGCAGAAGCGGCGCATCGCCAATTTCCGCGCCAACCGGCGGGGGCTGTGGTCGCTGCGCATCTTCCTCGCGCTGTTTCTGGTGTCGCTGTTCGCGGAAGGGGTGGCCAACGACCGCCCGGTGCTGGTCTCGTTTCAGGGCGCGCTCAAGTCGCCGATGCTCCAGTTTATCTCGGAGCGCGACCTCGGCGGCTTTCACGGCACCATGGCCGATTTCCGCGACCCGTATGTGCAATGCCTGATCCGCACCGGCGGCGACGACGACCGCTGCGACGCCGATGAGAGCGCCGCCGCCGAAGCGGCCGGAGGCTGGATCGTCTGGCCGCTGATCCCGTTCAGCTATGACACCATCAACTACGACGTGGCGCGCGCGCCCTCGCCGCCCGACGCGGTCAACTGGCTGGGCACCGACGATCAGGCGCGCGACGTGCTGGCACGGGTGATCTACGGCTTTCGCCTCAGCGTGTTCTTCGCGCTGATCGTCACCGTGGTCTCGACCGTGATCGGGGTGGCGGCGGGGGCGGTGCAGGGGTTTTTTGGCGGCTGGGTGGATCTGGTGTTTCAGCGCGTGGTCGAGGTGTGGAGCAACATCCCATCGCTGTATATCATCATGATCGTGTCGTCGGTGATCGCGCCGAATTTCTGGATCATGGTGTCGATCGTGGCGCTGTTCTCGTGGACCGCGCTGGTGGGCGTGGTGCGGGCGGAGTTCCTGCGCGCGCGCAACTTCGAATACGTCATGTCGGCGCGCGCGCTGGGGGTGGGCAACCTGACCATCATGTTCCGCCACCTGCTGCCCAACGCCATGGTCGCCACCATCACCTTCCTGCCGTTTCTGGTGACCGGCGCGATCTCGACGCTGGCGGCGCTCGATCTGCTGGGCTTTGGCCTGCAATCGACGCATCCTTCGCTGGGCGAGCTGGCGCTTCAGGGCCGCAACAACATCCAGGCGCCGTGGCTGGGCGTGACCGCGTTTTTCACCTTCGCGATCATGCTGTCGCTGCTGGTGTTCGTGTTCGAGGCGGTGCGCGACGCCTTCGACCCGAGAAAGACTTTTTCATGAGCCTGCTTGAGGTTGCCGACCTGCGCATCGCCTTCGGCCCGGTCGAGGCGGTGCGCGGCGTGTCGTTCGCCATCGACGCCGGTGAGACGCTGGCGCTGGTGGGCGAGAGCGGCTCGGGCAAGTCGGTCTCGGCGCTGTCCACCGTCAAGCTGCTGCCGCCCAGCGCCGCGATCACCGGCTCGGTGCGCTATGCGGGCCGCGAGTTGCTGGGGGCCGACGACGCCACGCTGCGCCAGGTGCGCGGCAACGACGTCAGCTTCATCTTTCAGGAGCCGATGACCTCGCTGAACCCGCTGCACAGCATCCGCCGCCAGATCGGCGAGAGCCTGGCGCTGCATCAGGGGCTGAAGGGCGACCGGGCGACGGCGCGCATCGTCGATCT
>CAZRFB010000455.1:0-5522 GCA_964599185.1 uncultured Rhodobacterales bacterium
CGCCGCCCCCTGCGGCAAGCAGCATCATTGTGCGATGCAGCGGGGGCGGTGAATATGCCCGCCAAGAGGGATCGCTCCACGCCTGAGGAGCGGCGATGCGGGAGAGAGACAGATGAGCGACGACATCCACGCCGTTCCGGCGCATATTGCGGCCCATGCCCACGCCGACGCGGCGAAATACAAGGCGATGTATGACGCCTCGATCGCCGATCCGGACACGTTCTGGGGTGAGCATGGCAAGCGGATCGACTGGATCAAGCCCTACACCAAGGTCAAGAACACTTCATTCGACTATCATAATGTGAACGTGAAATGGTTCGAGGACGGGCAGCTCAACGTCTCGGCCAACTGCATCGACCGCCATCTGGGCCAGGGCGAGAAAATCGCGATCATCTGGGAGGCAGACGACCCCAACCTCTCGAAGAAGATCACCTACCGCGAACTCTATGAGCAGGTGTCGCGGCTGGCCAACGTGCTGCACGCGCAGGGCGTCAAGCGCGGCGACCGCGTGGTGCTGTATCTGCCGATGATCCCCGAGGCGGCCTATGCGATGCTCGCCTGCACCCGCATCGGCGCGGTGCACTCGATCGTGTTCGCGGGCTTCAGCCCCGACGCGCTGGCCGACCGCATCGAGGGATCGGGCGCCAAGCTGGTGATCACGGCGGATGAAGCGCCGCGCGGCGGCCGCGCCACGCCGCTCAAGGCCAACGTGGACAAGGCGCTGACGAAATGCGCGCCGGACGTGAAGACGCTGGTGGTGAAACGCACCGGCGGCGCCATCGCCTGGGACGGCGCGCGCGACACCTGGCTGCACGAGGAGATGGAGCGCGTCTCCGACCATTGCCCCCCGGTGGCGATGAACGCCGAGGACCCGCTGTTCATCCTGTTCACCTCCGGCTCCACCGGCAAGCCCAAGGGCGTGGTCCACACCACCGGCGGCTATCTGGTCTATGCCTCGATGACGCATGAGTATGTGTTCGACTATCAGCCCGGCGAAGTGTTCTGGTGCACGGCGGATGTCGGCTGGGTGACGGGGCACAGCTACATCGTCTATGGGCCGCTGTCGAACGGCGCCACCACGCTGATGTTCGAGGGCGTGCCGACCTGGCCCGACGCCGGGCGCTTCTGGCAGGTCTGCGCCAAGCACAAGGTCAACATCTTCTACACCGCCCCCACCGCGATTCGCGCGCTGATGGCCAAGGGGACGGAGTTCGTGGACAAGCACGATCTGTCGAGCCTGCGCATCCTCGGCTCGGTGGGTGAGCCGATCAACCCCGAGGCGTGGAACTGGTATGACGAGCACGTCGGCAAGGGCCGCTGCCCGATCGTGGACACCTGGTGGCAGACCGAGACCGGCGGGATTCTCATCTCGCCGCTGCCCGGCGCCATCCCCACCAAGCCCGGCGCCGCCACCCTGCCGTTCTTCGGCGTCCGCCCCGTGGTGCTGAACGACAAGGGCGAGGAGATCACCGAGACCAAGTGCGAGGGCGTGCTGGCGCTTGCCGACAGCTGGCCGGGGCAGATGCGCACGCTGTGGGGCGACCATGACCGGTTCGTCTCGGGCTATTTCGAGATGTTCAAGGGCTATTACTTCTCCGGCGACGGCTGCCGCCGCGACGAGGACGGCTACTACTGGATCACGGGGCGCGTGGACGACGTGATCAACGTCTCCGGCCACCGCATGGGCACCGCGGAGGTCGAATCGGCGCTGGTGGCGCACCCCAAGGTCGCCGAGGCGGCGGTGGTGGGCTATCCGCACGAGATCAAGGGTCAGGGCATCTACTGCTACGTGACGCTGATGGAGGGTGAGGAATACACCGACGCGCTCAAGACCGAGCTGCGCAACTGGGTGCGCACCGAGATCGGGCCGATCGCCTCGCCGGACGTGATCCAGTGGTCGCCGGGCCTGCCCAAGACCCGCTCGGGCAAGATCATGCGCCGCATCCTGCGCAAGATCGCCGAGAACGACTTCGCCACGCTGGGCGACACCTCGACGCTGGCCGACCCCGGCGTGGTGGACGACCTGATCCAGAACCGCGCCGTCAAGTAGGCCCGCCCGGCCCAAAGGCGGCGCGCGCCGCACCCCGCAGCCCCGGCCTCGCGCCGGGGCCTCGCCGCACGCGCCGCGTCGCGCCATTCTGCTCAGGCCCCGGCCTCGCGCCGGGACATCCGCGCCCTGCCCAGCCCCGGCCTTCGCGCCGGGGCCTCGCCTTGCCCCGCCGCCCCGGCCCTCGCCGCGGCGCCTCGGCATATGCCGCCGCCCTGCCCGGCCTTTGCGGCGGCGCCCGGCCGCACCCCCTTCGCAGCCCCGGCCCCGCGCCGGGGCCTGGCACCGGCTCGGGGCCGGGGCTGAACCTATTGCAACCGGAACGTGACCGGCGCCGTCAGCTTCAGCGGCTGGCCCTGCGGCGGCGGCGGCAGCTTGCCGGCGCGGCGCAGCATCGCCACGATCTCGGCGTCAAGCAGCGGGTGCCCCGCGCTCCGCGCCACGCGCGCGGCCCGCACCGCGCCATCGGCGCCGACCGCGAAAGCCAGCACCCCGGCGCCCTCGATGCGCCGCGCGCGCGCCTGCGCCGGATAGCGCTTGTGCCGCGCCAGCAGGCGCTGGACCTCCGCCGCATAGCGCGCGACGGCGGCGGGGTCTCCGCCAGGGGCGCCCGGCGTCTCCCCCGCCGCCACAGCGTCGCTATCCTGCGCGTCGCCACCCTGCGCAGCGGTCGGCGCCGACGCCGCCGCGCTGTCGTCGGGGGATCCGGGCGCGGCCGCCTGCGCCGCTTCAGCCGCGCGCGACTGCGCAGACGGAATCGGGGCCGGCTGGACCGGGGCCGGCTGCGCGTCGGGAACCCGGGGTTTTCGCGCGACGGGCGGCGGGATCGCGCGCGCGGCGGGCTGCACGATTGCTGGCGCGACCGGCGTCGCTGTCGCCTGTGCGACAGGCGTCGCCGCCGCCTGCGCGACGGGAACCGCTGTCGCCTGCGCGACGGGAACCGCTGTCGCCTTCGCGACAGGAACCGCTGCCGCCTGCGCGACGGGAGCCGCTGCCACTTCCGCGACGGGAGCCGCTGCCACTTCCTCGACGGGAGCAGCTGTCGCCGCCGCGACGGGCGCGCCTGCGATGACGGGCGGCGCCGCCGCCGCCAGCGTCTCCGGCGTGAGCGCCGTCAGCGCCTCCGGCGCCGCGTCGGCCACAGGCGTGCGCCAGTCGGCGCCTGCGTCGGTCAGCGCCCCCGCCGCCGCGCCGCCGGGGGTGGCCAGCGCGATCGTCAGCCCCGCGCCCGCCTGCGCGGCGTCGCCCGGCCCCCATGAGCGCGGCGCGAGACCGCTCAGCGCGATCACCGCCGCGGCGGCGTGCGCGCCCGCCGCCAGCGCCGCCGCCAGCAGAACATGCCGCGCGCCGACCCGCCTCATCGCCCCTGCTCCGGCGGCGCGGTCACCAGCGTCACCGCCCCGCCGCCGCCCGCGCGGATCCGGCCGATCAGCGCGATCACCGCCCCCGCCCCGGCCTGCGCGTCGGCCAGCAGCCGCACGTCGCGCCCCGCCACCGCAGCCGCCACCGAATCCGGCGCCAGCGCGACGCCGTCCACCGCCATCCGGCCATCGGCGGCGACCGTCACCAGCGCCGCTTCAGTGGGCGCGTCGCCCGAAGCGGCGGAGCGCGGCGGCGCGACCGCGAACGGCTCGGGCGGGGCCAGCCGCGCGGCGACCATGAAAAAGATCAGCAGCAGAAACACCACGTTGATCAGCGGCAGCACGCCCGCGTCGCCGTCGCGCCGCCCTGGGCGCGCGCGCCTCATCGCGCGGCCTCCAGCAGCGTCACGTCGCGCACGCCCAGCGCCTCCAGCCGGTCGAGCAGCGCGGTCAGCGCCTGCATCGTCACGCCGTCGCCCGCGCGCAGCAGCACCCGGCGCCCGGGCGGCAGGCGGGCGGCCAGCGCCGCCGCGTCAAGCGGCGCGCCCGACAGGCGCAGCCCGTCGGCGCGCAACTCCAGCAGCACCGCGCCCGCCATCCCGCCGCCAACGCCGCCGTCGGGCGCCGAGACCACCGGCAGGCCGCGCCAGTCGCCCAGCCGCGACGCCAGCATGAAGAAGATCAGCAGGATGAACACCACGTCGATCAGCGGCGTCAGCCCGATCAAGGCGCGCCGCCGCCGCGCGGGGCGCAAGCCGCGGCCCTGCGCCATGCTCAGCGCGCCGCAGGCGCGGGCCGCGCCTGCGCGGCGGCCATGGGGGCCGCGCCCGGCGCCGCCCCGACCGACAGATCGGCGGCATAGACGCCCGACAGCGCGTGATCGAGCGCGAATTCGGCGCGCTCCGCCCGCCGCTCGAACCAGTTCAGCGCCGCGACCGTGGGCATCGCCACGGCGAGGCCGATGGCGGTGGTCAGCAGCGCCTCCCAGATGCCGCCCGACAGGATCGCGGGATCGACGCGCGCGCCCGCCGCCTCCAGCCGCGCGAAGGCCGCGATCATGCCCAGCACGGTGCCGAACAGGCCCAGCAGCGGCGCCAGCGTCGCGATCACCTCCAGCGGGCGCAGCCAGTCGCGCAGCGCCTCCATCGCTTCGGCGCCCACGCGCTCGGCCTCGGCGCGGGCCAGCGCGTCGGGCAGGCCGCGCCGCCGCCCCTCCAGCGCCACGGCCAGCGCCTGCGCCGCCGGATGCGCCGCGCCGCGCGCCGTCTCCAGCGCCTGCGGCCCGCGCCCGGCGCGATACAGCGCCAGCGCCGTCCGCGCCGCCCGGCCGTCGCCCACGCCGCCCCATTGCCACAGCTTGGCGAGGATCACCGCCAGGCTGAACACCGACATCGCGGCCAGGATCGCCGCCACCGGCCCGCCCAGGCGCAGCAGATCGGGCAGAGCGGCGAGCGTTCCGGCCATCGCCCCGGCCTCAGTCGATCAGCGGCGCGGCGGCGCGCGACGACACGTCGATCAGCTCCAGACAGCCCTCGCGCGCCCCCTCCGCGCCGCGGCAGGCCAGCACGCCGTTCAGCAGCACCCGGCCCAGCGCGGCGCAGTCAAGCTCGGCGACGTCGAAGGCGCGCACGGCGGATTTTCCCGCCCGCAGCGGCCCGGCCTCGACCGCGACGCGGCGCAGCACCACGCCCTCGGCGTCGAACAGCACCAGATCGAGCGTCAGGCTCTCAAGCCGCGCGTCCAGACCGCTGCGCAGCGACAGATAGGCGCGGCAGGCGGGTCCGGCGGGCTCCAGCTTGTTCAACTCAAGCGCGATGCGCCCCGCCGCCGGACTAGCCGCGAAACCGGGCGCGGCGACGGCAAGGCCGAGCGCGGCCCAGACCACCGCGAATTTGCGCCAAATCCTCATGGCTCTTTCCCTACACCCGCGCTGCGAAAACGCAAGGCGGCGATCAGGCGCGCGGCGCCGCGCGCAGCGCCATCAGCGCCGCCAGCCCCGCCAGCGACAGCCCCGCCGACAGCGCGAAAGCCCCCGCGCCCCAGACCTCGACCGCGCCCGCGAAGACCAGCGGCGCCGCCGCCTGCGCGACGCGGGCGGGCGCCATCAGCAGCCC
>CAZRFB010000456.1:0-3542 GCA_964599185.1 uncultured Rhodobacterales bacterium
CAGCGCCATGCGGTGCTTGAGCGCGGGCCGCGCCAGCGCCGCCACGTCGGCCACCGACGGCGCCAGCCGCCCCTCCAGCAGCGCCTTGGCGCGGCAGGCCATCATCAGCGCCTGCGCCGCGCGCGGCCCCGGCCCCCAGGCCACGGTTCGGCCGACGAAATCATAGCTCTCGTCCTCGCCGGGCCGCGCCGCGCGCACCAGCCGCAGGATCGCCTCCACCACGCTCTCGCCCGCAGGCATCCGGCGCACGATGCGCTGGATCGACTCCAGATCGCCCGGCGCCATCACCGGGGCCGACACCGCGTCCTCGGCGCCGGTGGTGGCCAGCAGGATGCGCCGCTCGGCCTCCAGCGTGGGATAATCCACATCGACCTGCAGCAGGAACCGGTCGAGCTGCGCCTCGGGCAGCGGATAGGTGCCCTCCTGCTCGATGGGGTTCTGGGTGGCGAGCACATGGAACGGCTGCGGCAGCGGGCGATTCGCGCCGGCCACCGTCACCACCTTCTCCTGCATCGCCTGCAGCAGCGCCGACTGGGTGCGCGGGCTGGCGCGGTTGATCTCGTCGGCCATCAGCAGTTGCGAAAAGATCGGCCCCTCGATGAAGCGGAAGGCGCGGGCGCCGTCGCGGCCCTCCTCCAGCACCTCCGCGCCCAGGATGTCGGCGGGCATCAGGTCGGGGGTGAACTGCACGCGCTTGGCGTTCAGCCCCAGCACCACGCCCAGCGTCTCGACAAGGCGGGTCTTGGCCAGCCCCGGCGCGCCGACCAGCAGGGCGTGGCCGCCGGAGATCAGCGCGTTCAGCACCAGATCGACCACGGTCTCCTGCCCGATCACGCGGCGCGCGATCTCGGCGCGGGCGCGGGCCAGCGTGGCGCCTGCGGCCTCGATCTCGGTGACGGCGTCGTTCTCTGCGCTCATCGTGGTCTCCCTGCTTCGTCCAGGCCGCGCGCTGACGCTGCGCGTCGCAAAGCCCAGCGTGATCGTCTATCCTTCGCAACACAAGGTGGATCACGGGAGCGCAAATGCCAGAGCGAGACAACCCGCCCTCCGCCGACGCCCTGGCGCTGGCGGCGGCGAAGGCGGCGAAGAAGGGCCCGCCGCCGGTGCATCTGTGGAATCCGCCGTTCTGCGGCGCCATCGACATGCGCATCGCGCGCGACGGGACATGGTTCTACATGGGCACGCCGATCGGGCGGCCCGAGATGGTGAAGCTGTTCGCCTCGGTCCTGCGCCGCGACGGCGACGATTACTTTCTCGTGACGCCGGTCGAGAAGGTCGCCATCACGGTGGACGACGCGCCGTTCGTGGCGGTGGACTTTCACCGCGAGGGCGACGCGCTGGTGTTCGAGACCAACCTCGACGACGCCGTGGCGGCGGGGCCGGAGCATCCGATCCGGGTGACGCGCGACGCCGAGACCGGCGCGCCGCGCCCTTATGTGCTTGTGCGCGCGCGGCTGGAGGCGCTGATCGACCGCAAAACCTTCTACCGGCTGGCCGAGATCGGCGCGGTGCGCGACCATGACGGCGCGCGCTGGTTCGGCCTCGTGTCCAGCGGCGTGTTCTTCCCGGTCCAGCCTGCGGCGGAGCTGGGGCTTTGAGCTTTGCGCCGGTCAGCGAGGCCGACCTGCGCCGCGCGCTGACCGCGCCCGCCCGCGCGATGCGCGGCGACCATGACCTCAACCCCGGCGTCCGCCGCAACGGGCCGCTGCGCCCGGCGGCGGTGCTGTGCCCGGTGGCGCGGCGCGCGCACGGGCTGTCGGTGATCCTGACGCAGCGCCCGCTGTCGTTGCGCGAGCACCCAGGCCAGATCGCCTTTCCCGGCGGCAAGCTGGACCGCGCCGACGCCTCGCCGCTGGCCGCCGCGTTGCGCGAATCGCGTGAGGAGATCGGCTTGCGCGCCGATCAGGTCGAGGTGCTGGGCGCGCTGGAGGGCTACGCCACCGGCACCGGCTATGCGATCACGCCGTTCGTGGGGCTGGTGGCGGCGGGATTTTCGCCGCTGCCCGAACCCGGCGAGGTGGAGGCGGTGTTCGAGACGCCGCTGGATTTCTTGATGGATTTCCGCAGCCACCAGCGCCTGAGCCGGGTCTATGGCGGCGTTGAGCGCCACTTCTGGGCGATGCCGTGGCGGGACCGCTTCATCTGGGGCGCCACGGCGGGCATGTTGCGCGCGCTGGCCGAGCGGGTCGCCGCCGCGCGCGACGCCTCCGCCGCATGACCCGCATCGCGCCGCGCTGGCTGACGGACGAGGCCACCCGCGCGGTGATGGCGGCGCTGGCCGGGGCCTGCCCGCTGTTCGTGGGCGGCTGCGTGCGCGACGCGCTGATGGGCCGCGAGGCGGCGGACGTGGACATCTGCGTGCGCTGCCCGCCCGAGCGCACCGTCGCGCTGCTTGAGGGCGCGGGGCTGGGCGCGGTTCCCACCGGGCTTGCGCATGGCACGGTGACGGCGGTGGCGCAGGGGCGCGGCTTCGAGGTCACCACCCTGCGCCGCGACGTGGCCACCGACGGGCGCCGCGCCACGGTCGCCTATACCGAGGACGTGGCCGAGGACGCCGGGCGGCGCGACTTCACGCTGAACGCGCTCTACGCGCAGGCCGACGGCGCGGTGATCGACCCTTTGGGCGGGCTGGACGACCTGCGCGCAGGGCGCATCCGCTTCATCGGCGACCCGCACGCGCGCATCGGCGAGGACTATCTGCGCGTGCTGCGGTTTTTCCGCTTCACCGCGTGGTTCAGCCGCGCGGGCGTGGACGCGGCCGGACTGGCGGCCTGCGCGGCGCATGTGGACGGGCTGGCGCTGTTGTCGCGGGAGCGGGTGGGCCACGAGATGCGCCGCCTGCTGGGCGCGCCCGATCCGGCGGCGGCGCTGGCGGCGATGGAGGGCTGCGGCGTGCTGGCGGCGGTCGCGCACGGGGCGAACGCGGGCCTGATCGCGCGGCTGGTCGCGGCGGAGCGCGCGGCGGGCGCAGCCCCCGCCTGGCCGCGCCGGGCGGCGGCGCTGGGCGGCGGCTGGGCGGACTGGCGGCTGTCGCGGGCGCAGCAGGCGCGGCTGGCGGCGATCGTCGCCGCGCGCGCCGACCCCGCGCCGCCCGCCGCGCGCGCGCACCTGCACGGGATCGACGCGGCGCGCGACGCCTGTCTGCTCGACGCCGCCGCGCAGGGCGCCGCCCCGCCGCCCATGCTGGAGGCCGAGCTGGCGCGCGGCGCGGCGGCGGCGCTGCCGGTCACGGCGGGCGATCTGATGGCGGCGGGCGTGGCGCCGGGGCCTGCGCTGGGCGCGACGCTGGCGCGGCTGCGCGCGGCCTGGGTGGCGCAGGACTTCCGCCCCGACCGCGCCGCGCTGCTGGCGCTGGCGCGCTGAGCCTTAATCCGCCCCGGAGAACACCCGCCGCGCATGGGCCAGCCGGGCGAAGGCGGTGAGGAAGGTCAGCGCGGCGAAGCCCAGCGCCAGCGGCGCGAACCACTGCGGCGCGAGGCACAGCAGGGCGAAGAACGCGATGGTCTCGGTCCCCTCCAGCAGCCCGGCGGTGTAATACAGCG
>CAZRFB010000457.1:0-9444 GCA_964599185.1 uncultured Rhodobacterales bacterium
CGCTGCAAGTCAAAGACCCGGCGCGTCCGCGCCGGGTTTTTTTGCGTCCGGAGGCGTCGGCTTGCGTAGTAAATCTGTCATGAAAATATCATCATATCTTTGCAGCCGCGCCATATCCGTCTTGCGCAGGCTGCTGGCGGCGATGGGGAAGGCGGAACATGAGCGCGCGGATTCTGGTGGTGGAGGATGAGGAGGCGCTCTGCGCCCTGCTCGAATACAACCTTCAGAAGGAGGGGTTCGCGGTCACCGTGTGCCGCGACGGCGAGGACGCGCTGATCCGCATCAATGAGGACAAGCCAGACCTGGTGCTGCTCGACTGGATGCTGCCGAAAGTCTCGGGCATCGAGGTTTGCCGTCAGCTGCGGGTGCGCGGCGACATCCGCGATCTGCCGATCATCATGCTGACCGCGCGCGGCGAGGAGGATGACCGCATCCGCGGCCTCGACACCGGCGCCGACGATTACCTCACCAAGCCGTTCTCGATGACCGAACTGCTGGCGCGGGTGCGCGCGGTGCTGCGCCGGTCGCGGCCCACGCTGTCGGGCGACGTGGCCACCTTCGGCGACATCATCCTCGACCGCGAGACGCGCCGCGTGCGCCGCTCCGAGCGCGAGGTGCATCTGGGGCCGACCGAGTTCCGGCTGCTCGACTGTCTGCTGCAACGCCCCGGCCGCGTGTTCAGCCGCGAGCAACTGCTCGATCTGGTCTGGGGCCGCGATGTCTATGTCGAGGCGCGCACCGTGGATGTGCATGTCGGGCGGCTGCGCAAGGCGCTGAACGGGCGCGGTGAGCGCGACCCGATCCGCACCGTGCGCGCCTCGGGCTATGCGCTGGACGAGACCTACGGCGCCGCCGCCGCGTCGTGACGCGCGCGGCTGCGGGCGCAAACGTGCAAGCCGGGCTTTTGCGCCGCGCGCAAACGCGCTAGGCGGAGCGCGCGATCCCTTCAACGACGGAGACAGCCATGGTCAGCGACAGCGCGGCCCCGGGCGCAGGCGGCGCGAGCCTGATCGGCGCCGCAGTCCACCGCGAAGCGCCGCTCAGCCGGGCGGGCCTGCTGGAGCGCGCGTTCAGCGCCGCGTTCAGCGGCCTGGTCTATCCGCAGATCTGGGAAGACCCGGAAGTGGACCTTGCCGCGCTGGCGCTGCCGCCCGGCGCAAGGCTCGCCACCATCGCCTCGGGCGGCTGCAACATGATGTCGTATCTGGTCGCCGATCCGGCGGAGATCATCGCCGTCGATCTCAACCCGCACCACGTCGCGCTGGGGCGGCTCAAGCTGGCGGGGGCGCGGCTTCTTCCCAACTACGCCACCTTCTACCGCTTCTTCGGACAGGCTGACGCGCGCGACAATGTCGGCGCCTATGACCGGTTCCTGCGCGACGCGCTCGACCCCGAGACCCGCGCCTATTGGGAGCGGCGCGACTGGCGCGCGCGCCGCCGCGTCACGCAGTTCAGCCGCAATTTCTATGCCCACGGCCTGCTGGGCAACTTCATCGCGCTGGGCCAGTGGGCGGCGCGGCGGTTCGGCGTCGATCTGGGCGCGATCACCCAGGCGCGCGATCTGGCCGAACAGCGCGCCTTTTTCGACGCGCATATCGCGCCGCTGTTCGACCGGCCCTTGGTGCGCTGGATCACCCGGCGCAAGGCGTCGCTGTTCGGCCTCGGCATTCCGCCCGCGCAATACGACGCGCTGGCAGGCGGGCGCGACATGGCGGCGGTGCTGCGCGAGCGGCTGGAGAAGCTGGCCTGCGATTTTCCCATCGCCGACAATTATTTCGCATGGCAGGCGTTCACCGGCGGCTATGCGCCGGGCGACGCCGGGCCGCTGCCGCCCTATCTGCGCAGCGCCAACTTCGCGGCGATGGCGGCGCGCGCCGACCGGGTGCGGCTGGTCAACCGCTCGCTGACCGACCGGCTGGCGGAGGAGCCCGCGGCGAGCCTTGACGCCTATGTGCTGCTCGACGCGCAGGACTGGATGACCGACGCGCAGCTCAACGCGCTGTGGCGCGAGATCGACCGCACGGCGCGGCCCGGCGCGCGGGTGATCTTTCGCACCGCAGGCGTCGAGACCATCCTGCCGGGGCGCGTCGCTGAGGCGACGCTGGCGCGCTGGCGTTATCACGCGGCGGAGTCGGCGGCGTTCGGCGCCCGCGATCGCTCGGCGATCTACGGCGGCTTTCACCTCTACACGCGCGAGGACTGAGCACATGAGCGGCCATTCCGCGCTGATGGACGGGGTCTATCGCCGCCAGCGGCATTTCTACGACGTGACGCGCAAGTTCTTTCTGCTGGGACGCGACCGCCTGATCGCCGATCTGGCGCCGCCGCCCGGCGCGCGGGTGCTGGAGATCGGCTGCGGCACCGGGCGCAACATGATCGTGGCGGCGCGCCGCTATCCGCAGGCGCATTTCTACGGGCTGGACATCTCCGCGCAGATGCTGGCGACCGCGCGCGAGAGCGTGGCGCGCGCCGGGCTGGAGGGGCGCATCACGCTGGCGCAGGGCGACGCCACCGATTTCGACGCGCGGGCGCTGTTCGGCGTCGCGGCGTTCGAGCGGGTGTTCTTTTCCTACAGCCTGTCGATGATTCCCGACTGGCGCGGCGCGCTGGCGCAGGGCGCGGCGGCCACTGCGCCGGGCGGCGCGCTGCATGTGGTGGATTTCGGGCGGCAGGAAGGGTTGCCGGGCGTGGCGAAGGCGGGCTTGCGCCGCTGGCTGGCGCTGTTTCACGTCGCGCCGCGCGATGGGCTGGACGACGCTTTTGCGGCGGTGGCGGCGGATGCGGCGCTGGAAGCCCCGCAGGTCACGCCGATCTACGGAGGCTTCGCCTGGCTGCTGCGCGCAGCGCGTCCCGCCGCGCGCCGATGATGGCGTAGGACACCGGCCCCAGCGCCGCCTGAGCCTCGGCCTGCGCGCGCGAGGCCAGCCCATAGACCGCCACCTCAAGGCCCTGCGCCGCCACCAGCGCCGCCAGCGTCGGGCGCCAGAACACCCGGTGGACGCAGACGCCGTTGACGCCCTCGGGCAGCGGCGCGCCGTCGCGCTGCGGCGCGATCAGCCGCACGTTGATGTTGTGGCGGTTGGTCTTGTCGGGGTCGGGCTCGAACCGCTCCGCCGCCCAGAAGAACGGGAACGAGTTGCTGAGATAGAGATTCTCCAGCCGTCCGCGCGGCGCGCGGCGCGCCACGATGGGCGCGATGCAGAAAAAGATCCGCGCGCCGGGCAGAATCGCGCGCACCGCCGCCACGTCGTCGGCCCGCCAGCAGGTGAACACGATGTCGCGGCAGGGTTGCGAGGCGGCGACGCGCCGCGCGGCGGCGCTGGCGGCGGCGTGGCACTTCACATCGAGAAACAGCGTGCGCGGCGGCGTGGGCGCCGAGGCCAGCAGCGTGAGCGCGTCCTCGAAATCGTTCTCGCACACCGAGGCGCGGCGCAGACGGGCGCGGAACACCGGCGCGTGCTCCACCACCAGCCGCCCCTCACGGTTGAGGCGCAGGTCAAGCTCGACGCCGTCATAGCCGCCGAAACGCTGGGTGTCGCAATCATCGAGGCGGGCGCCGTCGCGGAACACGCGGTGGGCGATCAGACGCATCGATGTCGGCTCCCAGGGATCATGTCGATGGTTTATAGCCGCTGCGCTGACGCTTGTCCTGCGCGCAGGGCCATGGACAAGAAAAATTCACCAAGCCGCGCGCGCGGGCGGGATCGCGCCAACGGTTGCATGGCGGCGGGCGCGGCTGCACACTGCGCCTCTATCCATTCGGGCGAGAGATCATGGCCTACAAACCCGTTGTTCTGTGCATCCTCGACGGCTGGGGGCTTCGGCCGGAGCGGGAGGCCAACGCCGTCGCGCTTGCCCAGACCCCGGTCTATGACCGGCTGATGGCGACGCGGCCGCACGCCACGTTGATCACCTGCGGCGAAAATGTCGGTCTGCCGCCGGGGCAAATGGGCAATTCCGAGGTCGGCCACACCAACATCGGTGCGGGCCGCGTGGTGTGGATGGACCTGCCCAAGATCGACCGCGCCATCGCCACCGGCGCCTTCGCCGCCAACCCCACGCTCAAGGCGTTCGCCGCAGAGGTGCGCGCGGCCGGCGGCGTGGCGCATGTGGCGGGTCTGCTCAGCCCCGGCGGCGTCCACAGCCATCAGCGCCACATGGCGGCGGCGGCCAACGCGCTGATCGCGGCGGGGGTGCCGGTGCGCATCCACGCCTTCCTCGACGGGCGCGACGTGCCGCCGCGCAGCGCGGCGGGGTTTCTGGCGGCGTTCGCCAAGGATGCGCCCGAAGCCCCGATCGCCAGCGTCGCCGGGCGGTTCTACGGCATGGACCGCGACACGCGGTGGGAGCGGGTGCAAGCCGCCCATGACGCGATCGTCCACGCGCGCGGCGAGAAGGCCGCCACCGCGATCGCCGCGCTGGAGGCCGCCTATGCGCGCGACGAGACCGATGAGTTCGTCTCGCCCACGGTGATCGGCGACTATGCGGGCGTGCGGGCGGGCGACGGCCTGCTGTTCATCAATTTCCGCGCCGACCGCGCGCGCGAGATCCTCTCCGCGCTGGCCGATCCCGATTTCGACGCCTTCGACAGGGGCGACCGCCCGGCGTTCGCGGCGCGCTGCGGGATGGTGTCGTACTCCACCCATCACGACAGCTTCATGTCGGTGCTGTTTCCGCCCGACAGCCTGAAGAACACGCTCGGCGCCTGGATCGCGGATCAGGAGTTGCGCCAGTTCCACATCGCCGAGACCGAGAAATATCCCCATGTCACGTTCTTCCTGAACGGCGGGGTCGAGCCGCCCTATCCCGGCGAGGATCGCCACATGGCGCCCAGCCCCAGGGTGCGGACCTATGATCTGGCGCCGGAGATGTCGGCGGCGGAAGTCACCGAGCATCTGACCGCCGCGATCGCATCGGGCGACTACGATCTGATCGTCGCCAACTACGCCAACCCCGACATGGTGGGCCACACCGGGATCCTCGCCGCCGCGATCAAGGCGGTGGAGACGGTGGACGCTGCGCTGGGCAAGGTGGTCGCGGCGGTCGAGAAAGCGGGCGGCGCGATGCTGGTGTTCGCCGACCACGGCAACTGCGAGACCATGGTGGACCCCGAGACCGGCGGCCCGCACACCGCGCACACGCTGAACCCGGTGCCGCTGATCCTGGTCGGCGGGCCATCGGGCGCGCGGCTTTCCGACGGGCGCCTGGCCGATGTGGCGCCGACGGCGCTGGCGCTGATGGACCTGCCGACGCCGCCGGAGATGACCGGGCGCAACCTGCTGGAGCGGCGATGACGGCTGCGGCGCTGGTCGCGGCATTGCTGATGGCGGGCGCGGCGCAGGCGGCGGAAGGCGTTCTGGAGCGCGCCGAACAGGCGCTCGCCGAGGCCGCGCCGCGCGCGCGCATCGCCGCGCTGACCGGGGCGCTCGCCGCGCAGGAGGCGGCGCTCGCCGACGCGCGGGCCGCGCTGCGCGCCGCCGCCGACCGCCAGAGCGCGACGCGCGCGACGCTCGCCGCGCGCGACGGCGCGGCTTTCGCGGCGCTGGCGGCGCTGCGGCGCATCGACGCCGCGCCGCCGCTGGCCTGGGCGCTGCACCCCGCAGGCCCGGTCGCCGCCGCGCGGGCGGCGATGACGCTGGCTGACGCCGCGCCTGCGCTCGCCGCGCAGGCGGCGGCGGCGCGGGGGGCCTTGCGGGCGCTTCAGGAACGCGCCGACCGGGGCGCGGCGGCGACCGCGCGGCTGCGCGACGCGCTCGGCGCCTTGCAGGCGTTGCGCGCGGCGCTGGCGCTGGGTGGGGCCAGCGGCAAAACGTCGCAAGACCTGACGCGACTGGAGCAGGATGCGGCGGCGGCGGTGGCGGCGCTGGCGCAGGACGTGGCGGCGCTGGATGCGCTGGACCAACAGGGCGCCGAAGGCGCAGCGGGCGCTCCGCCCTATCCGCCGCCGGTCGAGGGTCTGCTGAGCGTGGCCCCTGCGCCGGGCGGCGCGGCGCTGGCGCTGGCGGCGCCCGCTTACGCGCGCGTGCTGGCGCCCGCGACGGTGACGGTGCGCCATGTCGGCAAGGCGGGCGGCGACGGCCTGACGATGGTGCTTGAGCCGCGGCGCGACGTGCTGATCGTGCTGCGCGGGCTGGCGACGGCGACGCGCGCGGTGGGCGATACGCTGTCTGCGGGCGCGGCGCTGGGCGCGCTGGGCGGGCCGCCGCGCGCCGCCGACGAGTTTTTGATTGACGCCTCCGCCGCAAAGGGGACGATTCCGGCGGAGATGCTTTATATAGAGGTCATGCGCGGCGGCGAACCGGATGATCCGGCGGCCTGGTTCGCCCTGACGGCTGAGAGGACTGGTGAATGAAGCGAAATCTGGCGATGGCGGCCTTCGGCGGCGCGGTGGTGGGGGTGCTTGCGGTCACGCAGCTCGGCGCGCCGCTGGCCGCCCAGCAGAGCGCCAGGAAATCGACCTATGAGCAGCTCGACCTGTTCGGCGACGTGTTCGAACGGGTGCGCGGCGCCTATGTCGAAGAGGTCGATGAAGCCAAGCTGATCGAAAGCGCGATCAACGGGATGCTCGCTTCGCTCGACCCGCACTCGTCCTATCTCGCGCCCAAGGGCTTTGAGGACATGCGCGTGCAGACCAAGGGCGAGTTCGGGGGCCTGGGCATCGAGGTCACCATGGAGGAGGGGCTGGTCAAGGTCGTCGCGCCGATGGACGACACCCCCGCAGCCCTCGCCGGGGTGATGGCGGGCGACCTGATCACCCACATCGACGACGAGCCGGTGATGGGGCTTACGCTGGGCGAGGCGGTGGAGCGGATGCGCGGGCTGGTCGGCACCGACATCAAGCTCACCGTGGCGCGGCGCGACGCCGAAGGGCCGCTCGACCTCACGCTGACCCGCGCGGTGATCAAGATCAAGGCGGTGCGCGCCCGCGCCGAGGGCGACGTGGCGGTGCTGCGCGTCACCACCTTCAACGAGCAGACCTTCGACAACCTCAAGGCCGGCATCGACGAGGTGCAGGCCGAGCTTGGCGGCGCCGACAAGGTGAAGGGCTATGTGATCGACCTGCGCAACAACCCCGGCGGCCTGCTCAATCAGGCGATCGCGGTGAGCGACGCGTTCCTCGACAAGGGCGAAATCGTCTCGACGCGCGGCCGCGACCCGCGCGACAGCGAGCGGCACAACGCGCGCGCGGGCGATCTGGCGGGCGGCAAGCCGATCGTGGTGCTGATCAACGAAGGCTCGGCCTCGGCGTCGGAGATCGTCGCGGGCGCGTTGCAGGACCATCGCCGCGCCATCGTCGTCGGCGCCAAGTCGTTCGGCAAGGGATCGGTGCAGACCATCATGCCGCTCTCGGGCGAGGGCGCGCTGCGGCTGACCACGGCGCGTTACTACACGCCCTCGGGCCGCTCGATCCAGGCGCTGGGCATCGAGCCCGACATCCTGGTGGAGCAGCGCACCATCGGCGAGCAGGAGGCCGCGACCGTGCGGCCGGGCCGCTCCGAGGCCGACCTGCGCGGCAGCCTCGAGAACGTGCTGACCGACGAGGAGCGCGAGCAGTGGCAGGCCGAGCGCGCCCGCCACGAGGCGACCGCCAAGCTGCGCACCGAGGATCTGCAACTCGCCTATGCGCTCGACCTGCTGACCGGGCTTTCGGTCTATAGCCAGGCGCAATAAGGCCTTCGCGCGGCGGATTCTGCGTCCGCCGCGCGGCCCCGTTCGGGACAGGATCAGATGACAGCCGCCGAAGCCGCGCCGCAGACGGCGCTTCCCTATCGCCCCTGCGTGGGCTTGTGCCTGATCGGTCCGCAGGGCCGCGTGTTCGCCGGGCAGCGCATCGACAACCCCGGCGACGCCTGGCAGATGCCGCAGGGCGGCGTGGACAAGGGCGAGACGCCGCTTCAGGCCGCGCTGCGCGAGCTTGAGGAGGAGACCGGGGTTCCCGCCGCGCTGGTCGAGGTGCTGCGCGAAAGCCCCGACTGGATCCCGTACGACCTGCCGCCGGAGCTTGCGGCGCGCCTGTGGAAGGGCCGCTATCGCGGCCAGACGCAAAAATGGTTCGCGCTGCGCTTTCTGGGCCGCGACAGCGACGTGGACATCGCGCGCAAGCACGCCGAGTTCAGCCGCTGGGCCTGGATGCCGCACGGCGAACTGATCGCGCGGATCGTGCCGTTCAAGCGCCCGACCTATGCGCGGGTGTTCGCCGATTTCGCCGACCTGTTCGAGGGCTGAGCCTCAGGCGACCGCCGCCGCCCGCGCGCCGCGCGCCAGCGGCGCCAGCAGATGCGCGCCCAGCCAGCCCGCGACCGGCGCCGCCACCCCGTCGCCCAGCAGCCGATAGGCTTCGGTCGCGGTCGGCGGCAGGAGATAGCTGTCGGGCAGGCCCATCAGCCGCGCCGCCTCACGCGGGGTCAGCAGCCGGGCGCGCAGTTGGTCGCCCTCCACCACCAGCAGCGTCTGGCGCGATGAGCCGCCCGCAGGCGTGCGCAGGCAGCCCGCCATGTCGTCAAAGCGCGCTTCGGCGCGCTGCGCCCGTCCGCCCGCGCCGTCGGGGCGGGTGCGGCGATACACCGTCGCCACCCGCCGCCCGCCCTGCGCCTGCGTCTGGCGCTGGACGGCGGCGACGCGCGCGCGGTGCGCGGGCGCCATCAGCGCGAGCAGCGCGGCGGTGCGGCGCGCATCGAACCAGCGCACGGCGGCGTCGTTCTCCAGAACGTCGGCCAGCCACTGGTTGCGCAGCGGCGGCGCGGGCAGCCGCCACCAGCGCCAGCGCGCCTTCAGCGCCTCGGGCAGCCGCGCCTGCGCCGCGATCAGCGCGGGCGGCGTCCAGGCCGGATCGGGATCGGGCCGGGTCAGAAGCTCGAACCCTGCGCTGTCGTGCAGCGCCACCATGAACAGGCGCGGGCGGCTTTGCGGCACAAAGCGCGCGGCGTCGATCACCAGCGCGCCAAAGCGATAGCCGCCCTCGGCGAACGCCTGCGCCACGGCGGCGAAATCGGCGCCGCCGCGGGAGGTCAGCAGCCCGCTCACGTTTTCGAACGCGATCACGCGCGGCGGCCGGCCCGCCGCGCCCAGCGCGCGCATCAGCCGCCACCACGGCCAGAACGCGGCGGACCGGTCGCCGCTCAGGCCGCCGCGCCCGCCCGCGAGGCTGAGGTTCTGGCACGGCGAGGACGCCCAGGCCAGCGCCAGCGGGCGCGGCAGCGCCCCGGGCGTCAGCGCGGCCACGTCGCAGAGGCGCAGGTGGTCCGCGCCCCAGTTCTCGACATAGGCGCGCGCCTTGGCGGGGTCGATGTCGTTGGCCAGCGCGCAGGCCCAGCCGTCCCCAAGCCCCGCGCGCGCCATGCCGCCGCCCGCAAAGAACTCAGCCCACAGCATGTCGTCATCGCTCGCCATGGCGCCACGATATATGGCGCGGCGCGGCGCTTCAACCGGGGCCAAAGCGTCGCG
>CAZRFB010000458.1:0-7835 GCA_964599185.1 uncultured Rhodobacterales bacterium
GACCATGCCGCCTTTGCGCCGCGCATCGTCGAGGCGGCCGCCGCCGGCGACGCGGTCGCCCTGGCGCTGATGGCGCGCGGCGCGGCCTATCTGAACGGGGCGCTGGCGACGGCGGGGCTTTCGGCGGGCGAGGCGCTGTGCCTGACCGGCGGCCTTGGCCCGCACTACGCGCCGCTGCTTGCGCCCGAATACCGCCGCGCGATCCGCCCCGCGCTCGGCGCGGCGCTCGACGGCGCGCTGGCGCTGGCCGCCGCTGCGCTGCATCATGGGGAGCCGGGCGCATGAGGGACGCCGTGTTGCGGCGCATCAGCCGATGAAGGCGCCCGCCGAAACTCACATGCGCCGCGAGATCTTCGAGATACCCGCGACGGTCGAAACACTGCTGGGCAAGGGACAGGCCGCCATGACCGCGGCGGCGGCCGCGCTGGCGCAGCGCGATCCACCCTTCATCATTTCGGTGGCGCGGGGATCGTCCGACCATGCCGCGACCTATTTCGAATACGCCAGCGCGTTGATCGCGGGCGTGCCGGTCGCCTCGGTTGGCCCGTCGATCGCCTCGCTCTACGGGCGGCGGCTGCGGCTGAAGGGCGCCGCCTGCCTCGCCATTTCGCAGTCCGGCAAGAGCCCCGACATCGTGAGCATGGCCGCGATGGCGCAGCGCGAGGGTGCGCTGACCCTTGCGCTGACCAACCATCCCGAAAGCGATCTGGCCCGCGTCAGTTCCTGCACGCTGGCGCTTCACGCCGGGGTCGAGCGTAGCGTCGCCGCGACCAAGACTTTCGTCGCCTCGGTGGTCGCGGCGCTGTGGCTAGTGGCCGAGTGGCGCAGGGACGCCGCGCTTATGGCCGCGATCCGCGCGCTGCCCGGCGTTCTGGAGCAGGCCGCCGCCATGGACTGGAGCGCGCTCGGCGCCCAGGTCGCAACCCGCCGGTCGCTGTTCTGCCTTGGGCGGGGGCCGTCGCTGGCGATCTCGAACGAGGCGGCCCTGAAGTTCAAGGAGACATGCCAGCTGCACGCCGAGTCCTATTCCTCCGCCGAGGTGATGCATGGGCCGGTGTCGATCATCGATCAAGGCTTTCCGGTTCTGGCGTTCGCCGCCGCCGATCAGGCCGAACAGGCGGTCGTCAATGCGGCGGACGCCATCGCGGCGAAGGGGGCGGCGGTTTTCGCCACCTCCGACAAGACCGCGCGCGCTGCGCGGCTGCCCGTGGTGCGCACCGCCCATCCGCTGACCGACCCGCTGTCGCTGATCGTGTCGTTCTACGCGATGGTCGAACAGGTGGCGGTGGCGCAGGGCGTCGATCCCGATGCGCCGCGCCATCTCACGAAAGTGACGGAGACGTTATGACCAGACGCGCGTTCTCGGGCGCCCGGATCTTCGACGGGACCACGCTGTGCGCGGGCGGAACCGTGCTGGTGGAAGGCGACATCGTGCGCGGCGTCGTCGCGGACGGCGCGGCGCCCGACGGCTTTGCGCGCGTCGCCCTTGACGGTGGCGTTCTGCTCCCCGGCTTTGTCGATCTCCAGGCCAACGGCGGCGGCGGCGTGCTGTTCAACGACGAGACCACGCCTGAGGGCGTCGCCGCTATCGCGCGGGCGCATGCCGCGACCGGCGCCCGCGCACTGCTGCCGACGCTGATCACCGACCGGCCCGACAAGACCCGCGCCGCCGTCGCGGCGGTCGAGACGGCGATCGCGCGCGGGGTTCCCGGCGTTCTGGGCGTTCATCTGGAGGGCCCGCACCTGTCGGTCGCGCGCAAGGGCGCGCACGACCCGGACCTGATCCGCCCGATGACGGACGCCGACGAGGCGTTCCTGTGCGCCGCCGCGCGCCGCCTGCCCAACGTGATGGTCACCGTCGCGCCGGAAACCGTCGCGGTCGCGCGCATCGCGCGGCTGGCGGCGGCGGGCGTGATCGTCTCGCTTGGCCACAGCGATTGCAGCCACGCCCAGGCCGTCGCCGCTTTCGCCGCAGGCGCGCGCTGCGTCACCCATCTGTTCAACGCGATGAGCCAGCTGGGCAATCGCGAGCCGGGGCTGGTCGGCGCCGCGCTGACGGCGCCGGGCGTGTCGGCGGGGCTGATCGCCGACGCCATCCACGTCCACCCCGCTAGCATCCGCGCGGCGCTGGCGTGCAAGCCGTCGCCCGGCGCGGTGTTTCTCGTCACCGACGCGATGCCGACGCTCGGCGCGGCCATCGCCGAGTTCCGGCTGAACGGCCGCCGCGTGCTGCGCCGCGACGGGCGGCTGACGCTGGAGGACGGCACGCTGGCCGGGGCCGATCTGGACTTTCCAACGGCGGTTGCGGTGCTGACCGATCAGGTCGGCGTCGATCCCGCCCGCGCCCTCGCCATGGCGACATCCGGCCCGGCTTCGGTGCTGAAAGACGCGATGGGCTTTGGACGCATCGTCGCCGGGGCGCGCTGGAGCGGGATCCATCTCGACGCCGCCGGGCGCTATCGGGATCCCGGCTAAGCGGTGACGCACCCGCTTGGCTGAGCGACCCGGCGCCTGCCGCCGGTCAGCCGAGGCGGATCTGCGCCTTCATCGCCACCGAGCGATCGGAAGCGAGCGCAAAACCCTGCGCCGCGTCGTCCAGCGAGACGGTGTGCGTGATCAGCCCCGAAGGATCGATCAGCCCGGCGCGCATCAGCGCGACCGCCATGGCGAATTCCTCATGGAAACGAAAACAGCCGCGCAGCTCGATCTCCTTCGCCGTCATCGCCTGCAAAGGCAGGGTCATGTCGCCGCCAAGGCCAAGCTGCGCGACCACGCCGCGCGGCCTGAGCGCGGGAATCGCCGCCGCCAGCGCCGCCGCAGAGCCGGAGCATTCGAACAGCGCGTGAAACGCCCCCTTGCCCGCCGTCCACGGCGCCAGACCGTCGGGGTTCGTGCGGACGTTGATCGCGTGGTCGGCGCCCGCGGCGCGGGCGTGCGCCAGCGGCGCGTCGGCCAGATCGGTCGCCACGATCTCCGCCGCGCCGGCGCGGCGCGCCGCGTGGATCGCCAGACAGCCGATCGGTCCCGCCCCGGTCACCAGCACCCGCCGCCCCAGCAGATCGCCCGCGCGGCGCGCGGCATGCAGGCATACCGCCAGCGGCTCCGCCATCGCCGCCAGCGCGGGGCTCAGGCCGTCGGCCTTCACACACTGCGCCGCATCGGCCACCATCTCCTCGCGAAACGCGCCCTGGATATGGGGAAACGGCATGGCGGAGCCGTAGAACCGCATGTTCAGGCAGTGGTTCGGCAGTCCCTCGGCGCAATAAGCGCAGGCGCCGCAGGGGCGCGACGGGCTGACCGCGACCAGATCGCCCTCCGCCAGCCCGGAAACCCCCGGTCCGACCTCGGCCACATGGCCGGAGACCTCATGGCCAAGGATCATCGGCTCACGCAGCCGCACGGCGCCGAAACCGCCGTGGTTGAAGTAGTGCAGATCCGACCCGCAGATGCCGCCGACCGCCATGCGCAGGCGGACCTGGCCGGCGCCGAGCGGTTCGGCGGGCGCGGCCTCGATGCGCAGATCCTTCGCGGCGTGGATGACGATGGCGCGCATGGCGTGGCCTTTCTTGGCGGATGGGCGCAGCGGCCCGGTTGACCCGTTGATGTGTTATCGATACCAAGAACCGAAGCGCGCCGCCAGATGCAGGAAACCGCCATGACCGCCAATCCCCTGTTCGACCTGTCAGGCCGCCGCGCGCTTGTCACCGGCTCCGGGCAGGGAATCGGGCTGGCGCTGGCGCGGGGGTTGGCGGCGGCGGGCGCGGAGATCGTGCTGAACGGGCGCACCCCGGCCAGGCTGGAGACGGCGGCCGAGGCGCTGCGCGCGTCTGGCGCTGCGGTGCGCACGCTGCCGTTCGACTGCGCCGACCATGCCGCGGCCCGCGCGGCGGTGGATGGCTTCGAGGCCGGGGTGGGGCCGATCGACATTCTGGTGAACAACGCCGGGATGCAGCACCGCGCGCCGCTCGAGGATTTTGCGCCGGAAGCGTTCGAGCGGCTGATGCGCACCAACGTCTCGACCGTGTTTAACGTCGGTCAGGCGGTGGCGCGGCACATGATCGGGCGCAAAGCGGGCAAGATCGTCAACATCTGCTCGGTGCAGACGGCGCTGGCGCGGCCCGGGATCGCGCCCTACACCGCGTCGAAAGGCGCGGTCGCCAATCTGACCAAGGGCATGTGCGCCGACTGGGCGAAGCATGGGCTGCAAATCAACGGGTTGGCGCCGGGTTATTTCAAGACCGAGCTGACGGCGGCGCTGGTCGCCGACGCGGCGTTCACGGCGTGGCTGTCCGGGCGCACGCCCGCCGGGCGCTGGGGCGAAGTGGCGGAGCTGGCCGGCGCCTGCGTGTTCCTGTGCGCGCCGGCGTCCAGCTTCATCAACGGCCATATTCTCTATGTCGATGGCGGCATGACCGCCTGCGTCTGACGCGGCGCGTGGCGGCGATGGGGGATGCTGCCTGCGGGCCAAGTCCACCGTCTCCCCGCCGCGCTGGCCGACCGGCTTGGCTTGCCGCTGATCGAGAGCGACGCCCAGCACCCGCCCGCCAACGTCGCCGCGATGCGCGCCAGGCGCCCGCTGACCGACGTTGACCGCCGGTCGTGGCTCGACGCGGTGGGCGCGGCGCTGGCGGTGGCGCGCAAGCGGTCAGATCAAGAGGCGCGCTCTACGCCTGCGCCTGATGGCTGAGGAGCTGGCACAGGCCATCCAGCTGTTCCAGCGTGCTGTAGGCGATGCGCACCTCGCCCCCCACACCGCGCGGCGTGATGGTTACCGCGAGGCCAAGCGCGGCGCTCAGATCGGCCTCCAGCGCGTGGGTGTCGGCGTCCTTGCTTGGGTTTCTGCGCTCGGGATGAACAGACTTTTCACCATCACGGCTTTTCACCAGCCGTTCGGTGTCGCGCACCGAAAGGCCGCGATCAACCACGGTGCGGGCCAGAAGCTCAGCGTTCGGTGAGGTTATCAGCGCGCGCGCATGACCGGCGGACAGGCGCCCCTCCCGCGTCATCACTTGTACCGGCTCGGGCAGGCTCAGCAACCGCAGCGCGTTGGCGATGTAGCTGCGGCTTTTTCCCATCGCGGTCGCAAGCTGTTCCTGCGTGTGGCCGAACCGTTCGACAAGCTGGGCGTAGCCCGCCGCCTCCTCGATGGGGTTGAGGTCGGCGCGCTGGACGTTCTCCAGAATCGCGATCTCGAGAACCTCGGCGTCGTCCAGATTGCGGATGACGATGGGCGCCGAGTGCACCTGCGCCATTTGCGCCGCGCGCCAGCGACGCTCTCCGGCGACGATCTGCCACTCGCCCGGTCGCGCGGGATCGGGGCGCACGATCAGCGGCTGAATGACGCCTTTCTCGCGGATCGAGGCGGCGAGCGATTCAAGCTCCGCCGCGTCAAACTGCTTGCGGGGCTGATCGGGGTTCGGGTGCAGGCGCTCGATCGGCGCGTGCGTGTCGGCCTGGCGCTGCGGCTGCCGCTCTGGCCGGACATCGTCGATGAGCGCGGCAAGGCCGCGTCCGAGACCCTTGCGCTTTGACACCTCGACCATGGTGGCGCTCCCCCGTCAGGCCAGAACTTCAAGATCCATGTTGCGCCGCAACACTTCACCCGCAAGATGCAGATAGGCTTGGCTGCCGGCGCAGCTATGGTCATAGATCAACGCGGGCACCGCGTGCGACGGCGCTTCGGACAGCCGAACGTTTCTGGGAATAATCGTCTTGAAAACAACGTCGCCGAGCGTTTCGCGGACATCTTCGGCAACTTGTGCAGAAAGGTTATTTCTCTTATCAAACATGGTTAGCAATATTCCTTCAATTTTTAATGTTGTATTCAGTGATAACTTGATTTTTTCGATCGTTTTCAGAAGTTGAGAGAGACCTTCAAGGGCGAAGAACTCGCATTGCAGCGGCACAAGAACCGCGTTCGCGGCCACCATGGCGTTGACCGTGAGAAGATTGAGTGCTGGTGGGCAATCGATCAGGATGTAATCGAACTGGCGGCCTTCGGGACAGTCAAGCGCAGCCTTGAGCTTATGCGTCCTGTCGGCAAGCGCGACGAGTTCGATGTCCACGCCGCTCAATTCGACAGATCCGGGGGTAATCGAGACGCGCGGCACCGATGTCTCGACCATGACCGCCTTCAGCGTCGCTTGGCCCATCATGAGATCGTAGGTGGACAATTCCCGGTCCCGCACCGCGACGCCCAACCCTGTGGAGGCGTTTCCCTGAGGATCCAGATCGACAATCAGCACCGACCGACCCACCGCCGCAAGCGCCGTGCCGAGGTTTATCGCCGTCGTCGTCTTGCCGACGCCGCCCTTTTGGTTGACCACCGCCAATATGCGCGGATCATGCGCCGCATGTGCCGGATCTGACACCGCCAATCCCCCTGAGTTGCAGAATGACTCCGCCCGGATCCGTGATGCTGGGTGACCGAACCACGCGCATATGACGCCTTTGAAAGGCGTCCGTCAATTCGTCGTTCACCTCCGCGCCCTTGAGGAACAACGCCACGCTCCGTTCAGTCATATACGGTTCTGCGAGAAGCACCAGATCCTTCAACGGCGCGAGCGCCCGCGCCGATATGATGTCATAGCGCTGCGAAGGTGGCTCCTGAATGCGCCGGTTCTCGATTGTTATCTCAATCGCCATCAATCGCGCGACTGTCGCAAGGAATGCGCACTTCCTGGCGTCGCTCTCGATAAGCGACAGCCGCAGTGCGGGATTGTTTTCCTTGGCAAGCGCCGCGACCACAAGCGCAGGGAATCCAGCCCCCGATCCAAGATCAACCCAGGTCTGGGCGCCTGGCGGCGCAAGCGGATAAAGCTGTGCGGAATCGAGTATGTGGCGCCGCCACACGTCGCCCAAGGATCGTTTTGAAACGAGGTTTATGCTGGCGTTCCACCGCACGAGTTCAGCGACGAGGGTATCAAGGCGCGCCAATGTTTCACGTGAAACAAAAACACGTTGCAGAAATTGCGCCCTGCCCGCACCACTCAAGAGACATGCCTCGCATGCCGTTTTGAGATCCCCAGCAACAGCACCAATGCCGCCGGCGTCATCCCTTCTACGCGCGCCGCGTGCGCCAGCGTTCGCGGGCGAATGCGCGTCAGTTTCTCTTGCAGTTCTCGCGAGAGACCCGCAATCGCGAAAAAATCAATCTCGTCCGGGACCATGACGGATTGATCCCGTTCGATTTTCTTCGCCTCACGGGACTGTCGCTCAACGTAGCAGTCATACTTGCGCTCAATTTCTACAAGGCGCAAAATTTCCTCGGGAATTGCCCTGGCGGTGATCGGTTCAGAAGCCGCAGATGTGCAAAGCTCACGCTCAGCGGCGTAAGTGTCGATTGAGCCCCGCGCACGGCCTATCAAAACGCACTTCTCAAGAAACGCCTGCTGTCGCGCTGAGCCGACACAACCAAGGCTTATCCCGAACGGCGTGAGACGCTGATCCGCGTTGTCAGGGCGGAGCGACAGGCGGAACTCCGCGCGCGACGTGAACATTCGATACGGCTCTGTGACGCCCTGAGTCGTCAAATCATCGATCAGCACGCCAATATAGGACATACTGCGGGAAAAACTCACACCGTCCTCTCCACACGCACGACGCGCCGCATTGATGCCGGCGACGAGGCCTTGTGCGGCCGCCTCTTCATACCCTGTCGTGCCGTTGATCTGACCGGCGAGGAACAGCCCCGCGACCAATTTCACTTCAAGGGCAGCGGTCAAGGAACGCGGATCGATAAAGTCATATTCGATCGCGTAACCATTGCGCAAAATAGAAACCTGTTCGAGCCCCGGAAGCGTCCGGACAAACGCCTCTTGCACGTCTTTGGGGAG
>CAZRFB010000459.1:0-2165 GCA_964599185.1 uncultured Rhodobacterales bacterium
GCTATCAGTACGACATCGTCTGCAACGGGCTGGAGCTGTCGTCCGGCGCGATCCGCAACCATGTGCCGGAGATCATGTATCGCGCCTTCGAGATCGTCGGCCACGACCGCGCCTTCGTCGATGAAAACTTCGGCGGCATGATCAGCGCCTTCAAGTTCGGCGCGCCGCCGCACGGCGGCATCGCGCCGGGGGTTGACCGCATCGTGATGCTGCTGGCCGACGCCGAGAACCTGCGCGAAGTCATCATGTTCCCGATGAGCCAGCGCGCCGAAGACCTGATGATGGGCGCCCCCTCCCCCGCCACCAACGAACAGCTGCGCGAACTGGGGTTGCGGGTGATCCCGAGGGAGTGACGGCGTGTTCGACCGGCTCCGGCGATCGGAGGCGTCGCCGTGTGATCCGCATACGCCGCCCCGGCCTTGAGCCGGGGCCGCGCGTGTGGCGACATCGCTTTTATAGAGTGCGCTACGCGGCGACGCTGCGGGAATTATAAGCGTAGGTCTCCCAGTCCGGCTTGTAATCCGCATGGGCCTGATCGCCCCATATGGTCCAGCCCTCGCGCACGCCGCGTCCGAAAAGCTCCAGATACGGCCCCCAGCTGCACGATTCGATGATCGCGTATTGCTCGTCGGGCTTGCGGGAGTGTTCGCGCTTGCGGGTGGCCATCAGGTTGACCTGCCGCCGCCCCGGCGCCAGCGTGCGCGCGTTCTTGCCGCGCGTGCCGAACAGCACGATCTCGGTCACGTTGCGGAAATAGAACCCCACGCCGCGCCCGTCCGACCCGCCATCCTTGCGGACCTTGTGCCAGACGATGTTGGACTTGTACTCAAACCCCCACGCCGCCAGCACCCGCAACCCGTCGGGCAGCAGCGCATTCGGGACCCACAGGTAGCAATGCGCCCGTGCCTCCAGATGATCGGCCACCGGCAGCGCGCAGATGTCGTCGAGCGACAGCGTGTCGTAGCGGCTGAGCCGCCGATGCTCCGGCGCGACCTTGCCGGTGCGGTTGGTGAAGCGCCAGGGCGGATCGGCCATCACGGTCGCGAATCGCCGCCCGGCGAGAAATTTGACCAGATCTTGCGAAGCGCTGTTTTCCATCCGCACCATCTAGGCGAGCCATCCGTTCGCGGTCAACCGGCGCTTCCGCGCTCCGGCATGAACAATGACAGAACGCGCGGCGCCTGTCATGTCTTTTGACCGGCCCAAACCCCTCCCCCGCCCCGCCATGGACCGCAGCGCCGTCATGGCCCGCGTCAAGGCCCGCGACACCGGGCCGGAGCGGGCGGTGCGGGCCTTGCTGCGGGCGCAGGGGCTTGGCGGCTATCGGCTCGACCGGCGCGACCTGCCGGGGCGGCCCGACATCGCCTTCATCGGGCGCAAGCGGGCGATCTTTGTCCATGGCTGCTTCTGGCATGGTCACGACTGCAAGCGCGGCGCCCGCGCGCCGAAGGCCAACGCCGCCTACTGGGCCGCCAAGATCGCCCGCAACCGCGCCCGCGACGCCGCCGCGCTGGCGGCGCTCGCAGCACTCGGCTGGCGGGCGCTGGTGGTGTGGGAATGCGGGCTGGGCGACGCGGACCTCGGCGCGCGGCTGGCGGCATTCGTTCGCGATTGAGAAACAAACTGGCGTATTTTTACTTATTGGATTTCCAAAATAAACAGATACCTGTCATCGCGAGCCTAAACGCAAGGAGCATCGCGATGCACGTTCTTCTGATCCAGTCCAGCGTCCGCGGCGACGCCTCGGTGAGCCGCAAGCTCGCCGCCCACGCCGCCGCCCGGCTTGGCGGCGCAACCGTCACCCGCGACGTGGCCGATGGCCTGCCGCTGATCGACGCGGCGTGGACCGCCGCCAACTTCACGCCCCGCGAGGACCGCACGCCAGAGCAGGCCGCCGCGCTGGCGCTGTCGGACAGTCTGATCGCGGAGCTGCGCGCGGCGGATGTGGTGGTGATCGGCGCGCCGACCTACAATTTCTCGATTCCCGCCGGACTGAAAAGCTGGATCGACCTGATCGCCCGCGCGGGCGAGACCTTCCGCTATGCCGAGACCGGCCCCGAAGGCCTGCTGACCGGCAAGCGCGCGGTCATCGTCGCCTCCAGCGGCGGCACGCCGTTCGGCTCGGACATCGACTTCAACACCCGCTATCTGCGCCACCTGCTGGG